>NZ_CAMPHH010000059.1 GCF_946885855.1 uncultured Actinotalea sp.
GCGTGGGGGAGGGGAGGCGGGGAGTGGGTTAGCGTCCTCCGGTGAGCTCTCGTGGGTCCGTGCTGTACCGCGGCGGCGTCGTCCACTCCGCCGCGGACCCGTTCGCCGAGGCGCTCGTGGTCGCCGACGGCCGCGTGGCGTGGCTCGGCAGCGACGACAGCACCCACACGGTGCTCGACGGCGTCGACGAGGTGGTCGACCTGGACGGGGCGCTCGTCACGCCCGCCTTCGTGGACGCCCACGTCCACGTGCTGGAGACCGCCCTCGCCCTGACCGGCGTCGACCTGTCGGCCGGAGCGGGCGTCACCACCCTCGCGGCGGCGCTGGACCGGGTGGCCGCGGCGGCCCGGGGCCTGCCGTCCGGTGACCCGCTGCTGGGCCACGGGTGGGACGAGACGGCCTGGCCGGAGGGCCGCCCGCCCACGCGGGCAGAGCTGGACCGCGCGGCCCCGGGCCGGCCGGTCTACCTCGCCCGGACCGACGTCCACGCGGCCGTCGTCTCGACGGCGCTGGCGGATGCTGCCGGGCTCGCACGGCTCGCCGGCTGGCGCGAGGACGGCCGCCTCACCGACGACGCCCACCGCGCCGCCCGCGCCACGACCCGTCGCCCGGCGCCCCACGTCCGGGAAGGGCTGTACCGGGCGGCGCTGTCGGCCATGGCGGCACAGGGTGTCGTCAGCGTGCACGAGCACAGCGCCCCCTCCTTCGACACCCGGGACGGTCTGGCCGCGCTCCTCGCGCTCACGGCCGACGCCGCGTCCGGCCTGCCCCTCGTGGTCGGCTATCGCGCGGAGCTCGTCCGGGACGCCGAGGCCGCCCGGGAGCTCCTCGCCGCGGTGCCGGGGCTGACCGGCATCGGCGGCGACCTCACGGTCGACGGCTCGCTCGGCTCGTGGACGGCCGCCCTGCGCGAGCCCTACGCCGACCGTCCGGACACCCGCGGCACCCTGGAGCTCACCGCCGACGACGTCGCCGCCCACCTCGCAGCGACCGGCCTCGTCGGTGCCCAGGCCGCCTTCCACGCCATCGGGGACCGCGCCCTCGACGTCGTGCTGGACGGGGTGCGCACGGGCCTCGCGGGTCCGGACACGCGGGCCGTCCGCGCGGTCGCCACGCGGGTCGAGCACGCGGAGATGGCCGACGCCGCCGCGGTCGCGGCTCTGGCCTCCCTGGGGCTGTCGGCCAGCGTCCAGCCGCTCTTCGACGCGCGCTGGGGCGGGCCGGACGGGATGTACGCCCGGCGGCTCGGGGCCGAGCGCGCGGAGCGCCTCAACCCCTTCGCCGACCTTGCTGCCGCCGGCGTCCCGCTCGCCCTCGGGTCGGACAGCCCCGTGACGCCCGTCGACCCGTGGGCCACGGTCGGCGCCGCGCTGCACCACCGGACGCCGGCGCAGCGGATCACCGCGCGCGCCGCGTTCCGCGCGCACACGCGGGGCGGGTGGCGGCTCGCCCGGCTCGAGCACCTCGGGGCCGGCGAGATCCGCGTCGGCGCGCCGGCGCACCTGGCGTTCTGGGATGCGCCGACGCTCACCGTGCAGGCGCCCGACGCGGGCCGGGCCGCCTGGAGCACGGACCAACGGGCCGGCAGCCCGCTCCTGCCGGCGCTTCCCGAGCCCGAGGCGCTCGGGAGCGCGGACCGGCCGCGCTGCCTGCGGACGCTGCGGGACGGGGTACTTCTGCACGACGTCCTCGGCGACCGCTGAACCGATCAGGCGGGATTCGGCGACACGCCGGGGGACACGCCGCAGCGGGGACGGCGAGCCCCGACCGGAGCGGACCGCGTGACCAGGACCGACACCCCTGACCTGGACGTTCGGCCCCTTGACGACGCCCCCCGAGACGCTATGTTCACCGGTGTCGTCCCCGTCCGGCGCCCCGTGCGACGGGCCGAGGGAGGTCGCGGACCCCGGCTGGGCCCGCGTGTTCAGTAGACAACGGACGACGGCGCTCGGTGGTGGACCACCCCTGGTGCGCCGCGTCCGGACCGAAGGACACGCGGGCCAGTCGGCCGCCTCGAGCACCGGTGGGCGGAGCGGCCTGACAGCCGCGGCCCACGGCTGGGCGATGGACCGGACGCCTGCTCGCGCACGGTTAGGCTCGACGCCGTGCCCATCCCCGAACCGCGCCGCCTGACCTCGCTGGTCCTGGCGGCCCTCGGCGGCCTCGCCACCGACGCGGCCTTCCCGGGCCTCGGCTGGTGGCCCCTCGCGTTCGTCGGCGTGGCGCTCCTGTTCGTCGCGCTGGGGCGGGACAGCGCGCGGTGGAACGCCCTCGTCGGGTTCGTCTTCGGCCTCGCGTTCTTCCTGCCGCACATCCTCTGGGCCGAGTACGCCGTCGGGCCCGTGCCCTGGCTGGCACTGTCCGTGGCCGAGGCGGGCTTCGTCGGCCTGGTCGGTGCCGCGTGGGCGTGGGCGCGTCGCGGCGCGACGATCTGGTGGCGTGCGCGGTGGCAGGTCCCGGCGTTCGCCGTGCTCTGGGTCGGGGTCGAGGAGCTGCGCTCGGTGTGGCCCTTCGGCGGCTTCCCGTGGGGTCGCCTCGCGTTCTCCCAGGCGGACTCCCCGCTCGCCCGGTGGGCGTGGGCGGGCGGCGTGCCGCTGCTGTCCGCGCTGGTCGTCGTCGGCGGGGTCGTGCTCGCGCTCGGGCTCCTGGCCCTGCGGCGCCTGGACCTCGGGGCGGCGAGCGGCGCGGTCCTGCTCATCGCGCTGCTCGTGGGGTCCGGCCTCCTCGTCCCGCTCGACACCCGGGACGAGGCCGGCCGGCTCCTCGTCGGCGCCGTGCAGGGCAACGTGCCTAACCGGGGGCTGGACTCCTTCGCCCAGCAGCGGGAGGTCCTCGACAACCACGTCGCGGGGACCGTCGCCCTGGCCGAGGAGAGGGGCGCCGGCGCCCTGGACGTGGTGCTGTGGCCGGAGAACGGCTCGGACATCGACCCCCGTGCCGACGCCGCGGCCGCCGACGTCGTCACGGCCGCCGCCCGCGCCGTGGACGCGCCGCTGCTGGTGGGCACGCTGGAGTATCCCGCCGACGGCGGCCGCTACAACGTCGCGCTGCTGTGGGACCCGGAGTCCGGGGCAGGGCCGGCCTACGCCAAGCAGCGCCCAGCGCCGTTCGCCGAGTACATCCCGTTCCGCGACGTCGCCCGGCAGTTCTCCGATGCCGTGGACCGGGTCCGCACGGACATGCTGCCCGGCACCGAGCCCGCCGTCCTCGACGTGCCCGTGGCGCGCCTGGGACGCGACGTGCCGATCGGCGTGGGGATCTGCTTCGAGGTGGCGTACGACCGGATCATCCGGGAGTCGGTCCAGCTCGGCGCGGAGCTGCTGGTCATCCCGACCAACAACGCCACGTTCGGGTTCACCGACGAGTCCACGCAGCAGCTGGCGATGTCCCGGATCCGCGCCATCGAGCACGGCCGGGCGACCGTGCAGATCTCCACCGTCGGCGTCAGCGCGCTCATCACACCGAACGGCAACGTGCTGGAGCGGACGGAGCTGTTCACCGCTGACACCCTCGCCGACGACCTGGCGCTCCGGACGAGCCTCACGCCCGCGACGCGCTACGGCGACGTCCTCACCTGGGCGTTCCGCGCGCTCGCCGTCGCCGTCGTCCTCGCCGGGATGGCGGGGGCCGCACGCGCCCGGCGCGACGTCCGGTCATCACCGACGGCGCGGCCCGGGCGGTCGGCCGCGCGTCCCAGGTCGCGGACGACCGTACGGGCCGGGGCCCGGTGAGCACACTGCAGCCGGACGGACGCGCCGTGCCGGACGGGTGGACCGACGGGCAGGCGTCCGGACCGCCCGGCGGGCTGGGCGTCGTCGTCGTCATGCCCACGTTCGACGAGGCGACCACGCTGCCGACGACGCTCGCCCGCCTGCGGGCCGCCGTGCCGGAGGCCCACGTGCTCGTCGTCGACGACAACAGCCCCGACGGCACGGGACGGATCGCCGACGCCCTCGCCGCCGACGACCTCCGGGTCGACGTGCTGCACCGGCAGGGGAAGGAGGGCCTGGGGTCGGCGTACGTCGCGGGCTTCCGGTGGGCGCTGGGGCGCGAGGCGCGCGTCGTCGTCGAGATGGATGCCGACGGGTCGCACCAGCCCGAGGAGCTGCCGGCGCTGCTCGCCGCGCTGGACGGCCCCGCCGGGCCCGACCTGGTCATCGGCTCGCGCTGGGTGCCCGGCGGCCGGGTCGTCCACTGGCCGCGCCACCGCGAGGTGCTCTCCCGGGCGGGCAACACCTACACCCGGCTGGCGCTCGGCATGCCCGTGCGCGACGCGACGGCCGGCTTCCGCGCGTACCGCGCGCCGGTGCTCGCCGCGCTGCCTCTGGGCGAGGTCGCCTCCCAGGGCTACTGCTTCCAGGTCGACCTGGCGTGGCGGGTGGTGCAGGCCGGAGGCACGGTCCTCGAGGTGCCGATCACGTTCGTCGAGCGGACCGAGGGGCACAGCAAGATGAGCCGCGCCATCGTCCGCGAGGCGCTCGTGAGGGTGACGCTCTGGGGCCTGACCCACCGGAGTCGCGCGCTCGCCGCGGCGGTGCGCCGGATCGGGGCGGGCGCGCGCGTCCGACCCCGGACGTGATGACGACGGCCGCCACGGTGTGGCGGCCGTCGTGACGAGCCTGCGAGGGTCCTCGACGCCCGAGGTCCGCCTTGACTGCGCTCCGGATCAGGCCGAGCGGCGGAGCTTCCCGGCGCGCAGGAGCTCGAGCCGCTCCGCGAGCAGGTCCTCGAGCTCGCCGACGGTACGGCGCTCGAGCAGCATGTCCCAGTGGGTGCGCTGCGGCTTGCCCGCCTTGGGCTCGGGCTTGCTCGCGTCGCGGAGGAGGGCCTCCTCGCCGCACCGGCACTCCCAGACCACCGGGACGTCTGCCTCGGTGGAGAAGGGCAGGACGATCGTGTGGCCGTTGGGGCAGTCGTAGTACGCCTGGAGCCGGGGTGCGAACTCGACGCCCTCCTCGGACTCCATGCTGTTCGCGCCGATGCGCATACCCCGCAGGGATCGGTCAGCCATGTGAGGCCTCCGTTCTGGCGGCTGAGGCGGCGACGGTGGTGCGCGTCACCGGAAGTGGATGTCCAACTGGGCCAACGCCCCGTGCAGACGTTCTGTTCCGAGCCCGCCGTGAAGGTCTGGTGAACTTCTCAGCCAGGGCCAGGAGCACGGCGCGCGGGCCGCCGGGCGGACGCGCCCGCCGTCGGCGGCCGTCCTGCGCCCGGCGGTACGGGGCCCTGCGCGGACAACCGTCCCGCGCCACGGGCCGCGCCGCAACCGCTCCGCCCGCCGGTCCCGCACCGGAGGCCCGGGCACGGTCGGCACGGTCAGCCGGGGCCGGCCGCGAACGGTCGCCCCGTGGCGCCGCTGGTCGCCGCGGACGGGCACGGTCACCCCTGGCGCGGGAGGACCACCCCGTCGGTGAACATGACGCCGTCCGCGAAGCGGGCCTCGACCCGCCCACCCCCGAACTGCTCCGCGTGCAGCCGCGCGTACAGGCCGCCGTGCGCGACCAGCTCGTCGTGCGTGCCGCGCTCCACGACCTGTCCGTCGTCGACGACGAGGATGACGTCGGCGTGCCGGATCGTCGACAGGCGATGGGCGATCGCGATCGTCGTGCGCCCGGCCATGACCGTGCGCAGCGCGTCCTGCACGAGCCGCTCGGACGCGGTGTCGAGCGCGGACGTCGCCTCGTCCAGCACGAGGACCCGCGGGTCCTTGAGCAGCACGCGGGCGATCGCGAGGCGCTGCTTCTCGCCGCCGGAGAGCCGGTAGCCGCGCTCGCCCACGGTCGTCGCGTAGCCGTCGGGGAACGCCATGACGCGGTCGTGGATGTTCGCGGCGCGCGCGGCCCGCTCCAGGGCGGCGTCGTCGGCGTCGGGCCGGGCGTAGCGCAGGTTGTCCGCGATGCTCGCGTGGAACAGGTACGGGTCCTGGGTGACCACGCCGACGACGTCGGCGAGCGAGCCGAGCGTGACGTCGCGGACGTCGTTCCCGTCGAGCCGGACGACCCCCCGGTCGACGTCATAGAGCCGCGGGACGAGGTGGGTCAGGGTCGTCTTGCCCGCGCCCGAGGGCCCCACGAGGGCGGCGACCTGGCCGGGCTCGATGACGAACGAGACCCCTCGGACGACCCAGGGCCCGCGGGCAGGCCGACCGGGAGGCGCCGCGGGCGACCGCAGCCCGTCCACGCCGGCCGCCCGTGAGCCGCCGTCTGCCGCGCCCCCACGCGGCGTGTCCGGGGCAGGGGAGGGACGGCCGCCGAACGACCCCGGCGCGACGCCGTGGACCATGAGGGCGCCGCGGCCACCCATCCCACCGCCCGTCCCGTACCCACCCCGCAGCGGCGCGGGGTCCGGCGTCGTCAGCCGCGGGGGAGCGGGGTAGGCGAACCAGACGTCCTCGAGCTCGACCCGGCCGCGGACCTCCTCCGGCCGCAGCACCGCGGCGTCGGGTCGGTCCTGGATGGCCGGGACGAGGTCGAGGTACTCGAAGATGCGCCGGAAGAGCGCGAGCGAGGTCTGGACCTCGAGCGCCACACGCATCAGGGCGATCACCGGCATGAGCAGCCGCGCCTGGAGCGTCGAGAACGCCACGAGCGTCCCGGCCGAGACCGGCGACCCCCCGGAGATCATGAACCCCGCGGCCAGGTAGACCAGGGCCGGGGTGACCGCGAGGAAGGCGGTGACGACCCCGAAGAAGCCCTGGCCGGCCATGGCGAGGCGGACCTGGAGGTCGACCTGGCGCTCGTTCTCCTCGCGGTAGCGCGCGACCTCGGCGTCGGCGCGGTTGAACACCTTCGACAGGAGCACGCCGGAGACGCTCAGGGCCTCCTCCGTGATGCTGGTCATGTCCGAGAGCGACTCCTGCGCCCGGCGCGCCAGGACCTGCCGTCGCGCGCCCACGCGGCGCTGGAGGACCACGAACACCGGCAGCAGGGCCACCGCGACGAGCGTGAGCTGCCAGGACAGCAGGAGCATGGCCACGAGGGACGCGATGACGGTGACGGCGTTGGAGAGGATGCCCGCGGCCGTGGTCGTGAGCACGGAGCGGACGCCACCGACGTCGTTGGCCAGCCGCGACTGGATCGAGCCGGTGCGCGTGGCCGTGAAGAAGGCGAGCTCCATCCGCTCGAGGTGCTCGAACAACCGGCCGCGCAGGTCTGCCATCGCCCGGTTCCCGATGGTCGTGGTGAGCCAGGTCTGCAGCACGCCGACGGCGGCCCCGAGCAGGGGCGCGAGGACCATGGCCCCGACCAGCACGCCGAGCAGCCGGAGGTCGACGCCGGAGCCGTCGACCGGGAACAGCGCCCGGTCGAAGACCGCCTGGGTGAGGAACGGGACGGCGATGCCGAGGGCGGCGCCGACGACGATCGTCACGGCCACGAGCAGGAGCCGTCCGCGGTGGGGCGCGAGCAGGGCGCCGATGCGCCGCAGGAGCTCCCGGTCCGACGCCGCGGGTCGCGCGTCGTCGGGACCCGGGGGCGCCCCGGCGGTGGGCTCGGGGTCCGCGGGGGCACGACTCGCGGGCGTGGTCATCCGCACTCCTCGGTCAGGGACAGGCGCGACCAGCGTGCCGCAGCCGACGCCCCGTCGCCGCCGCGTCCGCTCAGGGCGTGACGATCGAGGGCCTGACGATCGCGGCGTGACGGCTCGGGGCGTGCCGGGCGACGCCGGTCACGGCGTGGGGTGCAGCGCGTCGTAGCGCCGGAACCCGGGCTGCAGCAGCGTGAACAACGCGACGCCGACCGCGCACGCGACCCCGCCGATGATCGCCGCCCGCGCCTCGTCCGTGAGCTCCGCGAGCGTCCCGAGGACGAGGTCGCCCAGCCGAGGGCCACCGGCGACGACGACGATGAAGATGCCCTGGAGCCGGCCGCGCAGCGCGTCGGGCGTCGCCGCCTGGAGGATCGTCTGGCGGAAGATCGAGCTGATCGTGTCCGCGGTGCCGGCCAGCACCATGCACGCCGCGGCGGGCCACAGCGCCGACGACGCGCCGCCGTCGGGCCCCGGGCCGGGGGAGAGCGCCACGACGACACCGAAGGCCACCACCGCCAGGCCCCAGCCCACCACGGCGACGACGACGGCGAGCCCCTGCCGCCGGACCCGGCCGAGCGGACCGGACAGGATGCCGGCGACGATGGAGCCGACGGCGATCCCGGCGGTGAGGACGCCGACCGTCGTGGCCCCACCGCCCACGAGCACGGCACCGATCGCGGGGAACAGCACGCGCGGCATCGCCAGCACCATGGCGGCCAGGTCGACGACGAAGGTCCCACGCACCGTGGGGCGGTCCTTGAGGAACCGCAGCCCCTCCAGGACCGAGCGGAGACCGGCGCGGCGGACCTCGCCCTCCGGCGGCAGCGGCGGGAGCGCGCGCAGGCTGGCCAGCGCGACGGTCAGGAGGACGACCTCGACGACGTACGCCCAGCCGTAGCCCGCCCAGCCGACCAGCACGCCGGCCAGCAGCGGGCCGATCGTCATCGCCACGCCGAAGGACAGGCTCGACAGGGCGTTGGCGGCGGGGAGGAGGTGCAGACCGACCAGCCGGGGCACGACCGCGGTGCGCGCGGGGGAGTTGATGGCGAACAGGCCGTTCTGCACGGCGACGAGCGCGTAGAGGATCCGGACGTCCTGCAGGTCGGCGAAGGCCTGCGCGGTCAGGGCGACCGCGACGAGGGTCAGCCCGGCGGCGGTGAGGAGGATGACCTTGCGGCGGTCGTGGGCGTCGACGACGGCGCCGCCGTACAGCCCGAGCAGCACCAGCGGGACGAGCCCGAAGAGACCGACCAGCCCGACGCTCGCCGTGGACCCGGTGACGTCGTAGACCTGCAGCCCGACGACGACCGTGGTGAGCGCCGTGCCGATCCCGGACAAGGAGGTGCCCAGCCACATCCGCCGGTACGGGACGCTCACCCGCAACGGGGTGAGGTCCATGAGCAGCGCCGGCACCGCACCATTGTGGGGCCGCGGGACCGGTGGTCAGGACGGCGGCGCCCCCGCCACGGCACTCGGCGCCGCGGCGCCGCCCGAGGCGGTGGACGGCACCGGGCGTCACTCGCGAGGATGGCCACCATGCCACCGACGACGTCGTCGCACCGGGCCGACAGCCATGACATCATCCGCGTCCAGGGGGCCCGGGAGAACAACCTCAAGGACGTCGACGTCGAGATCCCCAAGCGACGCCTCACGGTGTTCACCGGGGTGTCGGGATCGGGCAAGAGCTCACTCGTCTTCGACACGATCGCTGCCGAGTCGCAGCGGATGATCAACGAGACCTACAGCGCGTTCCTCCAGGGCTTCATGCCCAACCTCGCCCGACCCGACGTCGACGTGCTCGACGGGCTGACGACGGCGATCGTGGTGGACCAGGAGCGCATGGGCGCGAACGTCCGCTCGACCGTCGGGACCGCGACCGACGTCAACGCCCTGCTGCGCATCCTCTTCAGCCGCCTGGGCACGCCGCACATCGGCTCGCCGCAGGCGTTCTCGTTCAACGTCGCGTCCGCGACCGGCGTGGGGCAGGTCAAGGTCGACAAGGGTGCCGCGACCAAGGCCGAGAAGCGCGAGTTCTCGATCACCGGCGGCATGTGCCCGCGGTGCGAGGGCATGGGCTCGGTGAGCGACATCGACCTCAGCCAGCTCTACGACGCGACGAAGACCCTGCAGGAGGGTGCGATCACCGTCCCCGGGTACAGCGCGGACGGGTGGTACGGCCGGATCTTCGGCGCCGTCGTCCCGGCGGACGTGCCCGTCGAGCGCTTCACGGCCCGCCAGCGCCAGGAGTTCCTCTACGGCGAGCCTCGCAAGATCAAGGTGGAGGGCATCAACCTGACCTACGAGGGTCTCGTCCCGCGGATCCAGAAGTCGTTCCTGTCCAAGGACGTCGACACCCTCCAGCCGCACGTCCGGGCGTTCGTCGAGCGCGCCGTGACCTTCGCGACGTGCCCCGAGTGCGACGGGACGCGACTCAGCGCCACGGCGCGGTCCTCGACGATCCGCGGGGCGAGCATCGCGGACGTGTGCGCGATGCAGATCACCGACCTCGCCGCGTGGGTCCGGGACCTCGACGAGCCGTCGGTCGCGCCGTTGCTGGCGTCCCTGCGCCACACGCTCGACTCGTTCGTGGAGATCGGTCTGGGCTACCTCTCGCTCGACCGCCCCGCCGGGACGCTGTCCGGGGGAGAGGCGCAGCGCACCAAGATGATCCGTCACCTGGGCTCGGCGCTGACGGACGTCACCTACGTCTTCGACGAGCCCACGGTCGGGCTGCACCCGCACGACATCCAGCGGATGAACGCGCTGCTCGGCCGGTTGCGCGACAAGGGCAACACCGTGCTGGTCGTCGAGCACAAGCCCGAGGTCATCGCGGTGGCGGACCACGTCGTCGACCTGGGTCCGGGCGCCGGCACCGCCGGGGGAGAGGTGGTCTTCGAGGGCACGGTCGAGGGCCTGCGGGCCAGCGGCACGCTCACGGGGCGGCACCTCGACGACCGCGCCTCCCTCAAGCCGGACGTGCGGACGCCCACCGGGCGGCTGGAGGTGCGGGGCGCGAGGGCCAACAACCTGCGCGCCGTGGACGTGGACATCCCGCTCGGCGTCCTGGTCGTGGTCACCGGCGTGGCCGGCTCCGGGAAGAGCTCGCTGATCCACGGCTCGGTGTCCGGTCGCGAGGGCGTCGTCACGGTCGACCAGACCGCGATCCGCGGGTCCCGCCGCAGCAATCCGGCGACCTACACCGGCCTGCTCGACCCGATCCGCAAGGCGTTCGCCAAGGCCAACGGCGTCAAGCCCGCGCTGTTCAGCGCGAACTCCGAGGGCGCCTGCCCGGTCTGCAACGGCGCCGGCGTCATCTACACCGACCTCGGTGTCATGGCCACGGTCTCCACGACGTGCGAGGAGTGCGAGGGACGCCGCTTCCGCGCGGCCGTCCTGGAGTACCGCCTGGGCGGGCGGGACATCAGCGAGGTCCTGGCGATGTCGGTCACCGAGGCCGACGCGTTCTTCGCCGACGGCGACGCGCGCACCCCGGCGGCGCACGCGGTGCTGCGACGGCTGTCCGACGTCGGCCTCGGTTATGTCACCTTGGGCCAACCCCTGACCACGCTGTCGGGGGGAGAGCGTCAGCGCCTCAAGCTCGCCACGCACATGGCCGCGCAGGGCGGCGTGTACGTGCTGGACGAGCCGACCACGGGCCTGCACCTGGCCGACGTCGAGCAGCTGCTCGGGCTCCTGGACCGGCTCGTGGACGGCGGCACGAGCGTCGTCGTCATCGAGCACCACCAGGCCGTCATGGCGCACGCGGACTGGATCATCGACCTGGGCCCGGGCGCCGGTCACGACGGCGGCCGCGTCGTCTTCGAGGGCACGCCGGCCGACCTGGTCGCGGCCCGGTCCACACTGACCGGTGAGCACCTCGCGGCCTACGTCGGAGCGTGACGGATCCGCAAGCCGGGCCGCGCACCGGTGCGATCAGGAGGGGGTGAAGAGCAGGGGGTCCCGGCCAGGTGCCGACGGGCCTCCCGATGGCGGTCCACCCACGCTCCGCTTCGCCGATAAGTGACATTATGTCAATCCAGCCGAGGAAGAGGACGGAGGTCTCCTCCGGGACGACCACGCCTGGGATGTCGCATCGCTCAGGCGTCCGTCTGCGCAGCTGCCGGCCCGGCCACCGTCCTCGCCCACTGCTCCTCGGCGCACGTGGGGTCACGCGGCAGCGGCGTCGTCGTCCCGGTCGGCGCGAACCCGGCCGCTCGGTAGGCGGCCGCGGCCGCGTGGTTCCCCGCGAGGACCCACAGCGTGAGCCGAGCGGCGCCGTCGGCCACCGCCCAACGCTCGGCCGCGGCGAGCAGCGCCCGCCCGACGCCGCGGCGGCGTGCGGCGACCCGCGCCCACCCGTCCTCGTCGACCTGCTCGACGGTCACCACCGGTCAGGAGACGACCAGGACCAGGTCACCGCCCTCGAGCTGCTGCACGGCCCCGATCGCCAGGCGCTGGACGGTCCCGGCCACGGGCGTCGTGATCGAGGCCTCCATCTTCATCGCCTCGATCGTGGCCACGACCTGGCCGGCCTCGACCTTCTGCCCCTCCTCGACGACCGGGCTCACCGCGCCGGCGAACGGCGCCGCGATGTGACCTGGCACGCCCGGGTCGGCCTTCTCGGCGGCCTCCTGGTCGACCTCCACGGACCGGTCGCGCACCTGGAGCGGACGGAGCTGACCGTTGAGCGTGAACATGACCGTCCGCATCCCCCGCTCGTCGGGCTCACCGACGGCCTCCATGCCCACGAGCAGGCGGACGCCGCGGTCGAGGGCGACCTCGACCTCCGTGGCCGACTCCATGCCGTACAGGTAGCGGTGCGTGTCCAGCACGCTCACGTCCCCGTAGGTCGCCCGGACCTGCTCGAAGTCCTTCGTGGGCCCGGGGAAGAGCAGGTGGTTCAGCCGGTCCCGGCGCGTCCGCGGCTCCCCCGCCAGGTCGGCGCGGTCCTCGTCCGTGAGCCGGACCATCTCGCGCCGCGCGTTGCGACCCGCCAGCGCCCGCGAGCGGAAGGGCTCCGGCCAGCCGCCGGGCGGGTCGCCCAGCTCGCCGCGCAGGAAGCCGACGACGGAGTCCGGGATGTCGAACTCCTGGGGCGCCTCGGCGAAGTGCCCCGGGTCCGCACCGCGCGCGACGAGGTGCAGGGCCAGGTCTCCCACGACCTTGCTCGACGGGGTCACCTTGACGAGACGGCCGAGGAGCCGGTCCGCCGCGGCGTACATCTCCTCGATGGCCTCGAACCGGTCCCCCAGGCCGAGGGCGATGGCCTGCTGGCGCAGGTTGGACAGCTGCCCGCCGGGGATCTCGTGGTCGTAGACGCGGCCCGTGGGGCCGGGCAGGCCGGACTCGAACGGGGCGTAGAGGCGGCGCACGGCCTCCCAGTAGGGCTCGAGGTCGCACACGGCCCGCAGGCTCAGCCCGGTGTCGCGCTCGGTGTGCTCCAGAGCCGCCACGAGGGCGGACAGCGGCGGCTGGGACGTCGTGCCCGCCATCGCCGCGCTCGCGGCGTCCACCGCGTCGACACCGGCGTCCACGGCTGCGAGCAGCGTCGCGAGCTGCCCGCCCGCCGTGTCGTGCGTGTGCAGGTGGACCGGCAGGTCGAACCGCTCCCGCAGCGCCGTGACGAGCGTGCGCGCCGCCGCCGGGCGCAGCAGCCCCGCCATGTCCTTGACGGCGAGGATGTGCGCACCGGCCTCGACGATCCGCTCCGCCAGCCGCAGGTAGTAGTCGAGCGTGTAGAGGCTCTCCGCGGGGTCGGTGAGGTTGCCGGTGTAGCAGAGGGCGACCTCAGCGAGCGTCGTCCCCGTCTCGCGGACGGCCTCGATCGCGGGCGCCATCTGCGAGACGTCGTTGAGGGCGTCGAAGATGCGGAAGACGTCGATGCCCGTGCTCGCCGCCTCGTGCACGAACGCCTGCGTCACCTCGGTCGGGTACGGCGTGTACCCGACCGTGTTCCGGCCGCGCAGCAGCATCTGGAGCGCCACGTTCGGCAGCGCCTCGCGCAACGCCGCGAGCCGCTCCCACGGGTCCTCCCCCAGGAACCGCAGCGCGACGTCGTAGGTCGCCCCGCCCCAGGCCTCGACGCTGAGCAGGCCGCTGGTCATGCGGGCCACGTGCGGGGCGACGGCCACGAGGTCGTAGGTCCGCACGCGCGTGGCCAGCAGGGACTGGTGCGCGTCACGGAAGGTCGTGTCGGTGACGGCGACCGCCGTCTGCTCCCTCAGGGCCCGGGCGAAGCCCTCCGGTCCCAGCTCGAGCAGGCGCTGCCGGCTGCCTTCGGGGGCCGGCGCGCCGAGGTCCAGGGTGGGGAGCTTGGCGCGCGGGTCCAGGCCCGTCGGGGCGGTGCCGTGGGGCCGGTTCACCGTGACGTCGCCGAGGAACGCGAGGAGCTTGGTCCCGCGGTCCGCGCTCTCGCGCGTCGCCAGCAGCTCGGGCCGCTCCTCGATGAACGAGGTGGCGATGTTCCCGGCAAGGAACTCCGGGTCCTCCAGGACCGCGCGCAGGAACGGGATGTTCGTGCGGATGCCGCGGATGCGGAACTCCGCGAGGGCACGCCGTGCACGCCGCACCGCCGTCGGGAAGTCCCGACCCCGGCAGGTGAGCTTGACCAGCATCGAGTCGAAGTGGCCCGAGATCTCCGCACCGGCCGCTGCGCTCGCCCCGTCGAGGCGGACGCCCGCGCCGCCCGGGGACCGGTAGGCGATGATGCGGCCCGTGTCCGGGCGGAAGCCGTTCGCCGGGTCCTCGGTCGTGATGCGGCTCTGCAGGGCGAACCCGTTGACCCGGATCGACTCCTGCGCCAGGCCCAGGTCGGCGAGCGTCTCCCCCGACGCGATGCGCATCTGCGCCTGGACCAGGTCGACGTCGGTGACCTCCTCGGTCACGGTGTGCTCGACCTGGATGCGCGGGT
>NZ_CAMPHH010000060.1 GCF_946885855.1 uncultured Actinotalea sp.
CGGGGCCTGACCTGCAGATCTCTTCTCTGTGCTCCCGCGACTGGACTCGAACCAGATTTGTTGGGGTGTCCCGGTGACTGGGTCTACCTTGGCTTTCACCGGGTTGACCTGCAGGGACGCAGTCCAGTGACGGGTCTTCGGCATGCACCGGATGGAACCGAATGCACCGCTGATTGGGCACGTATTGGGCACGACGGAGGTGGCCAGATGGCAGGGAAGCGCTCGTTCGGCACGCTCCGACGCCTGCCGTCCGGCGCCTACGAGGCCCGCTACACCGGGCCCGACGGCCACCGGCACCGGGCGCCCCGGACCTTCGCGACCAAGAGCCACGCCGACACGTGGCTGGCCGAGCAGCGCACCGAGATCTCCCGCGGCACGTGGTCCGCACCGTCCACGGTGCCCGTGGCTCCCAATACTCCGCTGACCTTCGGGGAGTACGCGCAGGCGTGGCTCGCGGGTCGTGAGCTCAAGCCGCGGACCCGAGAGCACTACCGCAGTCTCCTCGAGTCGCGCCTGCTGCCCGCCTTCGCCCAGCGGCCGCTGGCGGAGATCAAGCCGGCAGACGTGCGGCTGTGGCACGCCGGGTTGGACCGGGCGAGCCCCACGATGCGGGCACATGCCTATGCCCTGCTTCGGACGATTCTCCACACGGCCGTCGCTGACGACTTGCTGGCGTCGAACCCGTGTCGAGTGGCCGGGGCGGGAACGACCAAGCGCGCTCGGACGATCAGGCCGGCATCGCTGGCGGAGCTCGAGGCGTTGACAGCAGCGATGCCGGAGCGGCTCCAGGCGATGGTGCTGCTTGCGGCCTGGTGCGCACTGCGCTTCGGGGAGCTGGTGGAGCTCCGCCGTGGCGACATCGACCTGCAGCGCGGGGTCGTCAGGGTTCGCAGGGGAGTAGTGCGCGTGAACGGTGAGATCGTCGTGGGCACACCGAAGTCCATCGCCGGTGTCCGCGACGTAGCGGTGCCGCCCCATCTCATGCCCGTCCTCTCCCGGCACCTGGGCGAGCACGTCGGCCGCGGTCGGGACGCCCTCCTGTTCCCGGCGGCCGACGGTCGCAACCTCAGCCCCAACAGCCTCTACTGGCACTTCTCCTCCGCCCGCCTCGCCGCGGCTCGACCGGATCTGCGGTTTCACGACCTTCGGCACACCGGGGCGGTACTCGCCGCCTCGACCGGCGCGACCCTGGCTGAACTGATGGCGCGACTCGGTCACTCCACCCCGGCCGCAGCGATGAAGTACCAGCACGCCGCGGCAGAGCGAGACCGCGCCATCGCTGCCGCGCTCTCGCGGCTTGCCATTCCCGCACCCGATTGACTGGGCTTGCAGTCAAGTCCGGCCGCCCAATGGTGGGCGTCGAAAGCGGGTTCGCTCGTCGGGCGCGCTCGAGCTCGCCGGGGACCCGGCACGTCACCGCGATGGGGTCCCGTCGCCGGCGAGCTCGGTACGAGCGGGTAGAGCCTTCCCCGGCAGGTTCACCTCGGACAGGTACGCCGCCGCGCGGCTCTGGACGCGACCATCTGCAGCTACAAGTACCGCAAGGAGGTCGCCACCCAGCTCCGCTCGGTCTAGGACCTGTGGACCGAGCAGGCCGCCCGGGACGCGCTCGGTGGGCACGGCCGATGACGAGATGATCAACCCCAAGTCCTGGCGAAGCGGGACGCGGCCATCGGGTGGGTCCGAACGGACCACGCCTCCGTGAACCTCCATCAGAGGTGGGCGTACGTCCTCGCCCCGGAGACCGCCATCGCGAACTCCGCGTCCTCTTGATCCCTCAAGGTCAAGGCGCAGACCTTCACCTGACCGGGCTCGATTCGCTGGCGGCCACCTCCGGGAACGACCACCACATCCGTACGCTGATCGTCGTCCCCCCGCCGCTCCCTGGAGGTCCTGTGCCGATCCACGCCGTCTCGGGCCGGGTCGTGCTGCCCCACGGCATGCTGCCCTCCGGCGTCGTCGTCGTCGAGGACGATCGGATCGCCTGGGCGGGCGACGCCGCGGACCTGCCCGAGCAGTACTGCGAGGTCCCGGCGCTGGCGGCGCCCCCGGGCGGCCACGTCCTCCCGGGGCTGGTGGACCTGCACTGCCACGGCGGTGGCGGGGCGTCCTTCCCGGACGCCGCGGATGAGGACGACGCCATGACCGCTGTGCTGGAACACCGCCGCCACGGGACGACGACCCTCGTCGCGTCCCTCGTGACGGCCGCACCGGACCGGCTCCTCCGGCAGGTCGCCCTGCTCGCCCGCCTCGCGGACGCCGGGGAGATCACGGGCATCCACCTCGAGGGCCCGTTCCTGTCGGTGACCCGCTGCGGCGCGCAGGACCCGGCGCTGCTCCTCCCGGCGGACCCGCAGCTCACCGGTGCCCTGCTCGAGGCCGGTGGCGGTCACGTCCGGACGATGACGCTTGCCCCGGAGGCGCCGGGGGTGCTGGGCGACGGCGGCGTCGCGGCCGTCCTGGCTTGCGCGGGGGCCTTGCCGTCGTGGGGGCACACCGATGCCGGCCCGGAGACGGCCGCACTCGCGCTCGCGGAGTCCTTCCGCCTGCTCGGCGACCCCGCGACGGGAGGTCGTCGTCCCACGGTGACGCACCTCTTCAACGGGATGCGGCCGTGGTCGCACCGCGGGCCGGGGCCGGTCGGCGAGTTCCTCGTCGCGGCGCAGCGGGGGCGCGCCGTGGTGGAGCTCGTGGCGGACGGCACGCACGTGGACCCCGCCGTCGTCCGCGAGGTGGTCCAGCTGGTCGGTCGGGACGGGGTCGCGCTGGTGACGGACGCGATGGCCGCTGCCGGGATGCCCGACGGCGCATACCGCCTGGGTTCCCAGGATGTGGTCGTCACCGGAGGCGTCGCCCGGCTGGCCGCGAGAGAGGCCCTCGCCGGCGGGACCGCGCACCTGCTCGATGTCGTCCGCGCGACCGTCGCGGGAGGCGTGTCACTCGTCGATGCCGTCCACATGGCATCCAGCGTCCCCGCCTCGGTCCTCGGGCTGGCGGGTCGCGGCGTGCTCGCGGCCGGGGCCCGCGCCGACGTCGTCCTCACCGACGCTGACCTGCGGGTGGACACGGTCCTGCGTGGTGGCGTGGTCGTCGCCTGAGCGGTCCCGACGCGACGAGAACCACCGCCGGTACGGACCAGTCGCTCCCTTCTCCTTGACTCGCTCCGGTCAGCCGGTCTAGCGTCGCAGCACTGGTACGGACCACTTGCCTCACCGCTGAGGCGCGAGTCACTCAGGAGCGACATGACTTCCATCCCCAGACGGCGTGCCGCGGTCCCCGCGCTCGCCGCCCTCGCCCTCGCGCTCACCGGCTGCGGGCTCGGCTCGGCCGACGCCGGCGATGACGCCGCGGCCGCGTCCGGCGACGAGGCCGCCGCTGCCGAGGGCGAGAGCGAAGGCGAGATCAGCGGGGAGATCACGTTCTCCACGCTGCAACTCAAGCCCACCTTCACGGAGTACATCGAGGGCGTCATCGCCGACTTCGAAGAGGAGTACCCCGGCACGAGCGTCGAGTGGGTCGACATCCCGTTCGAGGGCGCCCAGGAGCGGATCGCCACGGACGCGGCCGCCGGCACCCTCCCCGACGTCATCAACCTCAACCCCAACTTCGCACAGCCGCTGGAGGCCGAGGGCCTCTTCGTCGACCTCGACCAGGCCGTCCCCGAGCTGCGCGACCTTTACGTGCCCGGTGCCTGGGACGCGTTCCAGGTGCCCGGTGAGGATGGCTCGTACGGCTTCCCGTGGTACCTGACGTCCGAGGTGACGATGTACAACACGGCGATGTTCGAGGAGGCGGGCCTGGACCCCGAGACGCCCCCGTCGACGTTCGACGAGCTGTACGAGGCCGCCCGCACCATCTACGACACGTCCGGCGGCGAGGTCTACGGCATGCACCCGGCCCTCGAGAACCGGTTCATGCTCGATCTGGCCAAGGAGGGCGTCGAGGTCATCTCGCCCGAGGGCGAGTGGACGTTCAACACCCCCGAGGCGGTCGAGCACCTGGAGACGTTGACGGCGCTCTACCAGGACGGCGTCTTCCCGCCCGACTCCCTCACGCAGGCCCACGCCCAGGAGACCGAGGCCTACCAGGCCGGCCGAGTCGCGCTCTTCCCGTCCGGCCCGAACTTCCTGACGATCGTCCAGGAGAACGCGCCGCAGATCGCGGAGAACACCGGTGTGGGTCCGCAGATCACCGGGTCCTCAGACGCGGCGAACATGTCGGTGATGGGGCTGCTCGTCCCGAAGAGCAGCGACAACCAGGCCACCGCGCTGAAGTTCGCCGAGTACATGACGAATGCCGAGAACCAGCTCGAGTTCTCCAAGATCGTCACGATCTTCCCGTCCGTGCGGGAGGCCCTCCAGGACCCGTACTTCACCGACGACTCCGACGGCACGGTGGAGTCGAAGGCCCGCCGGATCTCCGCGGAGCAGCTCGAGAACGCGCGGAACCTGCTGCCGGTCCAGTACGACGACCGCGTGAAGTCGGCCGTGATCGGCAAGGTGCAGCTGGCGATGCAGGGGGAGCTCAGCGCCCAGGAGGCGCTCGACCAGGCCGTCGCCGAGGCGAACGCCATCAGCGGTCGGTGACCCCCGCGGGGGCGGGTCGCACGCGACCCGCCCCCGCGCCCCACCCACGGACGGACGTGCAGTGACCAGACGTCGGCTGACGCCGTGGGCCTTCCTGGCCCCGGCCCTCCTCATCGCCCTCCTCTTCCACGTGTTCCCCTTCGTCAACACCGTGATCCTGTCCTTCACGGACGCCCGGGCGCTCGGCGGTGGGACGTTCACGGGCGTGGAGAACTACCTCCGGCTGGCGCAGGACCCGGACTTCTGGCTCGCCACCCGCAACACGCTGCTGTACGTGGCGGTGGTCGTGCCGCTCCTGGTGCTCCTGCCGCTGCTGCTCGCCGTCCTCGTCGAGCCCAAGCTGCCCGGCATCGGGTTCTTCCGCTCGATCTTCTACTCGCCGGTCGTCGCCTCGATGGTCGTCGTCGGACTGATCTGGACCTGGCTCCTCGCGAGCGACGGCCTGGTGAACCAGCTGCTCCAGGCGCTGCGGATCGTCCAGGGTCCGCTGCCGTTCCTCACCGACTCGGACCTTCTCCTGCTCAGCGCCATGATGGTCACGGTCTGGAAGGGCCTGGGCTACTACATGGTCGTCTACCTCGCCGCTCTCGGGAACGTCTCCCGGGACCAGCACGAGGCGGCGCAGGTCGACGGCGCCGGGCCCGTCCGAAGGTTCTGGTCCGTCACCGTCCCGGGCGTGCGGCCCACGATGTTCCTCATCGGCCTGCTCTCGGCGATCGCTGCGATGAAGGTCTTCGCCGAGGTCTACGTCATGAGCTTCGGCACCGCCGGCGCCGGCGGGCAGGCGCGCACCCTCGTGTACACGATCCGTGAGGTCGGCCTCGGGCTGTCCGGTCAGGTCGGGTACGCCTCGGCCATGAGCATCGTGCTCTTCCTCCTCACGGTCGGGTTCTCCCTGGCCTACCTCAAGGTGCAACGGGCGGACGCCTCATGACCACGATCTCCAGCCCCAGCCGGACCGGCGCGACCCCCGCCCCCGACGGCGGCCCCGGCGGTACGAGCCGCGCGGGGCGCCCCCCCGGGCTCCGCCCCGACCGCTCGCGGCACACCACCGGCTCGCTCGTGCTCCGCTACGCGCTGCTCCTTCTCATGTTCGTCGTCCTCGTTGGACCCTTCCTCTGGCAGTTCGCCACGTCCCTCAAGGGCCCCATGGAGTCGATCTACGGGGCGAACCCCATCCCGACCGACCCCACCCTGGACAACTACGTGACGGTCGCCGAGACGATCCCTGTCCCGCGGTACGTGCTCAACTCCCTCGTGGTCGCGACGTCATCGGCGGTCCTCAACGTCGTCCTCGGGTCGTTGGCGGGGTATGCGTTGGCGCGGCTGCACTTCCGGGGCCGGGCGGCCGCGGACCTGCTCTTCGTGGCCACGATCATCATCCCGT
This sequence comes from uncultured Actinotalea sp., assembly GCF_946885855.1. The sequence goes on from NZ_CAMPHH010000060.1 coordinate 5,974, forward strand.
TCGAGGTGATCATGGTGTCGGTCTTCCTCACGATGCGATCGATCGGCCTCGTGGACAACCTCCTCGGCGTGATCCTGCCCGCGGCGGCGTCCGGGCTGTCGATCATCCTCATGCGCACCGCGTTCCTCGCCCTGCCGCGGGAGATCGAGGAGGCGGCCATGATCGACGGGGCGAGCGCCTGGCAGCGGTACCGCCGCATCGCCCTGCCCTCGGTCAAGGGCACGCTCGCCGTCGTCGGCATCTTCGCCTTCGTGTTCGCGTGGGACGACTTCCTGTGGCCGCTGATCATCCTCAAGGACCCGGACAACTTCACCCTCACGGTGGGCATCCAGTTCCTGTCCGGGACGTTCACGGCGAACCAGCGGGTCATCGCGGCCGGGACGATGATCGCCGTGATCCCGCTGCTGGCGCTGTTCTTCTCGCTGCAGCGCTGGTTCTTCCGCGGCGTCGGTGAAGGAGGCATCAAGGGATGAGCACCGAGATCAACAGCGCCGGGCCCGCGGGCACCGAGAGCAGCGAGCCCAAGTACGAGGCGCTCCGTGCCCAGATCGAGTCCGACATCCGTTCCGGTCTACGACCCCACGACGCGCTGCCCTCCGAGCGGCAGCTCATGGCGTCCTACGGGGTCTCCCGGATGACGGTCCGGCAGGCCTTGAGCATGCTCGCCGACGACGGGCTCGTGTACCGCGTGCAAGGCTCGGGCACGTTCGTCGCCGACCCGGCGAAGATCAGCAAGTCCCTCGCGCTGACGTCCTTCTCCGAGGACATCACCGCCCGAGGCATGGTGCCCGGGTCCAGCTCCCAGCGGATCGAGCGCGTCGAGGCGGACGCCGACGTCGCACAGGACCTCGCGATCTCCCCCGGCACCACCGTCGTGCACGTCGAGCGCGTCCGGACCGCGGACGGCACACCCATGTGCATCGAGAACGTCTGGGTGCCCGCCGACCTGCTGCCGGACGACTTCGGCCACGGCCCGGTCACCTCGCTCTACGCCGCGTTCGAGCGCGCCGGGCTCGCGCCCGAGGTCGCAGACCAGACGCTGCGCGCGACCGTCGTGGACACGGCGCAGGCGGCGATGCTCGGCGTCGCCCCGCACTCGCCCGCGCTTCTGGTCGCCCGCGTCACCTACACCGCCGATGCCCGGGCGATCGAGCGCGCCCGCAGCATCTACCGCGCGGACCGGTACGACTTCCGCGTCTCCGTCCAGCGCCGGCGCCGCTCGTGACGGTGGTCGCCGGTCTCGACATCGGGGGGACGAAGGTCGTCGCCGTCGTCGCGACCGAGGACGGGACCGTCCGGGCCGCGCACCGGGTGCCCACGCCTGCAGCGCAGGGTTCCGACGCCATCCTCGACGTCGCCGCGGCGGCCGTCCGCGCCGCCTGCACCCAGGGGGGCGTGCCGCTCCCCGCGCGCCTCGGCGTCGGGACAGCCGGCGTCGTGGACCGGGCGGCCGGACGCGTGGTGGCGGCGACGACGGCCCTGACCGGGTGGGCGGGGACGGACGTCGCCGGCGGACTCGCCGCACGGCTCGGCACCGACCGGCCCGTCGTCCTCAACGACGTGCACGCCTTCGCGCTCGCCGAGGGCTGGCGGGGCGCCGCGGCCGGCCATGAGGACTACGTGGCCGTGACGCTCGGCACCGGCGTCGGCGGCGCTGTCGTCGCGCAGGGACGCCTGCTGGAGGGCGCCCACCACCGGGCCGGGCACCTCGGCCACGTCGTCGTGCCGCAGGCTGCTGGGCTCGCGTGCCCGTGCGGAGGCACCGGCCACCTGGAGTCCGTGGCGTCGGGTCCGGCGATGGTCGAGGCGCTGCGCGCCCTCGGGCGGGACGTCGGCACCGCCGAGGACGTCGGCGTCGCCCTGCGCGCCGGCGATGAGGCGGCCGCGGCCGTCGTCCGCCGGGCGGGGGACGCGCTCGGGACGGCGCTCGCCGGTCTCGCCGCCGCACTGGACCCCTCGGTCGTCGTGGTGGGCGGCGGCGCCTTGGGCGTGGGTGACGTGCTGCTGGACGCCGCCCGCTCGGGGCTCGCGACACACGCCCTGTCGCCGCTGGGTGCCCTGCCCGTGCGCCCGTCCGCCGTCGAGCAGGCCGTCGCCGTCGGCGCGGTCCGGGCGGCACTCGGGGGCGCACGCTCTGCGACGCGCGGCGAGGAGGTGCGGCCGTGAGGCTCGCCCTACTCCCGCTGGACGACCGTCCCGTCAGTGTGTCGCTGCCGGAGGAGGTCCTCGCCGTCGCCGGGGTCGAGGTCCGCATCCCCGGTCCGGACCTGCGACCGCACCTGCGCGACGCCCCGGGGCCCGCCGCGCTCGCCGCGTGGCTGGCCGAGGCGCGGGCCGACGCGGACGCCGCCGTCGTAAGCCTGGACGCCCTCGGGTCCGGTTCCCTCATCGCCTCCCGCACGCGCGACGAGACCGTGGCCGAGGTTCTGCGCGCGTGGGAGGCGGCCGCCGCGCCCGGCGGCCCCGTCCACGCAGCCGTCGTCGTCCCGCGGACGCCCGACAGCGCCGACGCGACCGAGGAGCCCGCCTACTGGGACCCGCACGGACCCGCCCTGCACGCGCGGTCCGCCGAGCTCGGCGACGGGGCCGACGTGCGCGCGGCCGCCCGCACGGCGGCCCCGGCCGTTCCCGACGAGGTCGTCCGGGACTGGCTCGGGCGTCGGATGCGTCGCCACGCGCTCGCCCTCGCCGCGCTCGACCTGCTCCGGCAGCGCCGCCTGACGACACTCATCGTCGGGGTGGACGACGCCGCCCCGCGGTCGTTGTCCGCCGTGGCCCAGGCAGAGTTGGCCGGCTGGGTGGACCGTCTTGGCTTGCACGACCACGCGCTCGTCCACCCGGGCGCGGACGAGACCGGCGTCGTCCTCGCCGCCAGGGCACTGGTGCACGCGACGGGACGGCCCGGACCCGTCGTCGCGGTCGTGTGCGCGGCCGACGGCGGGCTGACGCGCCCGGCCCCGTACGAAACCGGACCCGTCGGCATCACGGTGGACCGGCAGCTGCGGGCCGCCGGGGCGCGGACCGTCACCGAGGCGCGCTCCGGCGCCGCCCTCCGCTCCGACGGCGACCGGACCGACGCGGTCCTCGTCGTGCACCCCCCGGCGACGCGTGAGCACCCCGGCGACTGGGCGGTCGCCCCGCCCCGACGCGTCGACGAGGCGGCGGCGCGCTCGACGGCGGACCTCGCCGCCCGGCTCGTCCACGAGGGTCGGCGCGTCGCCGTCGCGGACGTCGCCCACGCCAACGGCGCGGACCCCGCTCTCGCAGCCGCCCTCGGTGAGGCCGGCCTGTGGCCGGCGCTCGACGGCTTCGCGGCGTGGAACACGGCCGGCAACACGCTCGGCACGGTGGCCGCCCAGCTGGTCACGACCGCCGTCGCCCGGGTGGAGGGGACGCTCGACGCCACCGCGCACCGGCGGATGCTCGCCCGGCGCGTCGTGGAGGACCTGGGGTGGATGAGCGTCGTCCGGGCGGCTGCCCGGGCCGAGCTCGGCTCCGACCCGACCCGGCACGACGTCGTCGTCCTCGACGACGCGCGTCGCACCACCTGGGAGGCGCGGCTCACGGACGTCCTGGCGGGTGCCCCCGGCCTGACGGACCTCCGGGTGCGGCCGGGCACCCTACGGCTGCCCTGGGACCGGACGTTCGAGATCGACATCGAGGTGGAGGACGCATGAGCAGCCGGGCAGCGGACGGCCGCGTCGACGTCCTCGTCGTGGGCGGCGGGCTCGGCGGCGTGGCGGCCGCGCTCGCAGCCGCGGACGCGGGCGCCGTCGTCGTCCTCACCGCCGAGGAGCCCGTCATCGGGGGCCAGGTGACGGCCCAAGCGGTGAGCCCCCTCGACGAGCACCCCCTCATCGAGACGACCGGCGCACCCGCGAGCTACCAGGAGTTCCGACGGCGTGTGCGCGCCCACTACGGCGGCCTCGTCAACCCGGGCGGCGGCTGGGTGTCGCGGCTGTGCTTCGAGCCCGAGGTGGGGCGCGTGGTGCTGGAGGGCATGCTCGCGGAGCATGTCGCGGCCGGACGCCTCCGAGTCGAGACCTCCCGACGTCCCGTCGCGGCCCGGACCGACCCGGCCACGGGCGACGTCGTCGCCGTCGAGCTGGCCGGGCCGGGTGGTCGCACCGACGTGCACCGCGCCGCCGTCGTCGTGGACGCCACGGAGCTCGGGGACCTCCTCGTGCTCGCGGGGACGGACACGGTGATCGGCAGCGAGGGGCAGGACCTCTTCGGCGAGCCGCACGCCGTGCCCGGCGGACCGGACCCTGCGGCGGAGCAGTCCTGCACGTGGGTCGCGGCCCTGCGGCTCGAGGACCACCCGACGACGCCGGTCTCCGCACCCGTCGACCACCAGCGGCTCGCCGCCGAGCAGCCGTTCGGCCTGGACCTGGCCGGGTGGGACGGCACCGTCCACCGCTACGGGATGTTCCGCGACGGACCCGACGGCCGGCCACCCTTCTGGACCTACCGACGCGTCCGCGACGCCGCGCAGCTCGGTGGCCGCGATGCCATCGTGCTCAACTGGGCGGGCAACGACTACGCGGGGTCCGGGCTGGTCGCCGACCCCGCCCGCACGCACCGGGGGGCCCGTGACCTGACCCTCGCCTTCGTGCACTGGCTGCAGACCGAGGCGCCACGCGACGACGGCGGCCGCGGTCACCCCGAGATCGCCCTCGCCCCGGACGTCACGGGGACCGACGACGGCCTCGCCCTGGCACCGTACGTCCGGGAGTCGCGCCGGCTCGCGTCCGCCCACCCGGTCACCGAGCACGACCTGGTGGCTGCCGGGGGCGCGGAGCACGCGCGGGTGGTCGCGGACGCCGTCGGCACCGCCTGGTACCACGCCGACCTGCACCCGCGGATCGGGTACCCCGACTCCGTCTACGCCCCCACGGCGCCCTTCCATGTGCCGGCCGGCGCGCTGGTCGCCGAGCCGGGCCGCGGGCCGGCGAACCTGCTCGCCGGAGCGAAGAACCTCGCCGCGACGCAGGTCGCGGCCGCGGCCTACCGCGTCCACCCCGGGGAGTGGTCCGTGGGCGAGGCCGCGGGGGTCGCGGCCGCGCTCGCGGTCGCGACGGGCCGCCGTCCGGCGGACCTCCTGCGGTCCCCGGGCGGTGTCCGCGACGTGCAGCTCGCGCTGCTGCGTCGCGGCACCCCGCTGGTGTGGGCCCGGGACCTGCCGACGACGCACCCCGGTGCGACGGCTGCGACCCTGGCCGTCCTCGCGGGCGCCGTCGTCGGTCCCCGCGCCACGAGTCTGGACCTGCGCCCCGACGAGCCGGCCACCGGACCCGAGCTGGCCGCCCTCGCCGAGGCCTTCGGCCTCTCGCACCTGCCCGAGGGGGACACCTGGGCCGAGGCCACAGCTGCCGCCGTGGCCCTCGCCGGCGGCCCCCGCCGGGCCGGACAGACCGCGACCGGCACCTCGCCCCACCTGCTGCCCGACGAGTCGGCCGACCTGCTGCCCGACCCGCCGACCGACCTGCCGGCCCGCCGGCGGGGCACCGACCTGCCGGCCGACCGGCGACTGGAGCGCGCATGACCACCGCACCCGAAGCCACCCGGCAGCACCCCGTCGTGACGACGCTGCGGGGTGGGCTGGTGGTCTCCTGCCAGGCACGACCGGGGGAGCCCCTGCACGGCCCGGTCCACATGACCGCCATGGCCCTCTCAGCGCTCGCGGGCGGTGCCGTCGGCCTGCGACTGGAGGGACCGGAGGACATCGCGGCGGTCCGCGCGGTGACCCGGGTGCCGCTCATCGGGTTGTGGAAGGTCGGGAGCGACGGCGTCTACATCACCCCGACCATGGACGCGGTCGACGCGGTCCTCGCCGCCGGGTCCGACGTCGTCGCCGTGGACGCGACCGACCGGCCGCGGCCGGACGGGAGCACGCTCGGGGACGCCGTCTCCCGCGTCCACGCCGCCGGTCGGCTGGTCATGGCGGACGTCGCGACGGTCGAGCAGGGCGTCGCCGCCGTCCGGGCGGGCGCCGACCTCGTCGGGTCGACCCTGTCCGGCTACACCGAGGGCGGCCCGGCCCCGGACGGTCCCGACCTCGACCTCGTCGCCGCGCTCGCGGCCGTGCTCCCGGTGCCCGTCGTGGCGGAGGGTCGCATCAGCACGCCGGGGCAGGCCGCCGAGGCGCTGCGCCGCGGGGCCTGGACCGTCGTCGTCGGCGGGGCGATCACCCGCCCCGCCGTCATCACGGCCGGGTTTGTCCAGGCCGTGGAGGGTGTGGCCCGACGGGCGGAGGAGCGCCCGTGAGCGCCGCGGAGGCCGTCAACGCCGCCGCCCCGACGTGCCACGTCGTGACGCACGTGCACTGGGACCGCGAGTGGTACCGCCCGTTCGAGGGCTACCGATCCCGTCTCCTCGAGCTCGTCACGCGGGTCTGCGACGCGGTCGAGGGCGGTGCCCTGGCGGCCTTCCACCTCGACGGGCAGACCGTCACGGTCGACGACGTCGCCGCGGTGCGGCCCGATCTCGCGCGCCGGCTGCGCAGGCTGGTCGAGGCGGGGTCGGTCACCCTCGGGCCCTGGCACGTCCTGGCCGACAACCAGCTGGTCTCCGCCGAGAACCTCGTGCGCAACCTCCTGATCGCCCGGCGGGTCGCCGGCGCGAGCCTGAGCACGATCGGCTACTCGCCCGACGCGTTCGGGCACCCCGCCGACCTGCCGCGCGTCCTGCGCGGCTTCGGCATCGACACGGCGCTGGTCTGGCGCGGCGCACCGCCGGAGCTCGCCCGCTTCCGCTGGCGGTCCGCGGACGGCTCGGAGGTCTTCGCGGTCAACCAGGCGTACCACCAGGCCGAGGTCCTGTGGGACGAGGAGGGAGCACCAGGCGCGCTCGCGGGCTTCCTCGAGGCTGAGCGCCGCCGCGCCCCCGCCGGGCCGTGGCTGCTCCTCAACGGTGGGGACCACCTGTACCCGGCGCACCCACAGAACCGGGCCGCCGCCCTCGCCGCAGTGGCGGACACCGCCGACGTGCGCGAGTCCACCCTCCAGGACTTCTTCGCGCAGGCGCAGGCGGCAGACCCGGAGCCGCCGGTGGTGGCTGGGGAGCTGCGGTACCTGGGCGACCGGTTGACGTTCCTGCTTCCGGGCACGCTGTCCGCGCGCGGGTACGTCAAGCAGCTCAACGACCGCGCGCAGGTCCTCCTTGAGCGCTTTGTCGAGCCCGCGCTGGCGACGGCGAGCGACGGCGACGTCACACCTGCCGGCGAGGTCACCGGCGCAGCACCCGTCAGTGGTAGCGACCTGCTGCGACACGCGTGGGAGCTGTTGGTGCAGAACGCACCGCACGACTCGATCTGCGGCTGCTCGGTGGACGAGGTCCACCGCGAGACGACCGTCCGCGCCCAGCGCGTGCTGGAGCTCGGCGACCAGCTCGTGCGGCGGGCCGCGCTCGGCCAGGGCGCGGACACGCGGGGGCTCGGACGCCCCGCCGAGGAGACGATCCCGGTGCTCGTGCGCTCCGGCGACGGGGACGTGACCGCGCTGCCGGTGGAGGTCGAGGTGATGACCGCCGCCGGGCGCTACGTCACCGCCCTGCTGGCGCCGGACGGCACGGACGTCCCGGTCGAGGCGGAGTACCTCGGCGACGCGCAGTGGTTCGAGGCGGACCTCGACCTCATGCCGGACACCTCGCGCGGCAGCCGGCACCGGCTGGCGTTCGTCGCCGAGGGGCTGCCGCCATTCGGCGGGGCCGTGTGGACGGCCGTCCTCGGTCCGGAGCCCACGCGCGCGCCGGTCCGCCACGACGGCCGGCGGGACGTCGAGGTGGACGGCGTACGCCTCGAGGTCGAGGACGACGCCTCGATCACGCTCACGACCCCGGACGGTGTCGTCCACCGCGGCCTCGGCACGCTCGTCGACGGCGGGGACCGGGGCGACTCCTACACGTACGACCCACCCTCGGACGACGTCCTCGTCCGCCCGCGGGTCCGCGGGGTCCGGGCGGAGATCTCGCCCGTCCGGGCGCGCCTCGTCGTCGACGCCGTGCTCGACGTCCCGAGCGGTCTGGACGACGGCCGGGACGCCCGGGCGGCGCAGACGGTCGAGCTACCCGTCCAGCTGGTCGTCGAGCGGTGGACCGGGGACCCGGCGGTCCGCTGGACGGTCGAGCTGGACAACACGGCGGACGACCACCGGCTGCGGTGGCACGCGCCGGTGCAGGGTCCCGACGGCGGCCCCCTGCCGGCGTCGTGGCGGGCCGACACCCACTGGTCGGTGCAGGAGCGCCTATTCGGACCCGCCGTCGGCCCGCTGCCGACCGCGCCGGCGCTCGAGGCCCCGATCGGGACGTCCCCGGCGCACACCTTCGCGGTCGCCGGCGAGGGGG
>NZ_CAMPHH010000061.1 GCF_946885855.1 uncultured Actinotalea sp.
CACGAAACCCCCCGTTCCCTGTTCACCGCCGGCACCGCCGGCATGTCGGCACCCCGCCGGCCCCACCCGAGAGGTCGTCATGAGAATCCGATCAGCACTGTCCGTCACCGCCGCGTCCGTGGCCGCGGCCCTGATGCTCAGCGGCTGCGTCGAGGGTGAGGGCTCGGCCACGCAGGCGGACGCCCCGGCCCCCGGCGCCACCAGCGACGGCGGCTGGAGCAGCGACACCCTGACCGTCGACTTCGCGACGTACAACCCCCTGAGCCTCATCATCAAGGAACAGGGCTGGCTCGAGGAGACCCTCGGCGACGACGTCACGGTCGAGTGGGTCCAGTCCGCCGGGTCGAACAAGGCCAACGAGGCGCTGCGCGCCGGGGCGGTCGACGTCGGCTCCACCGCCGGCTCCGCGGCCCTGCTCGCGCGGGCCAACGGGTCCCCGATCAAGACGATCTCGGTCTACACCCAGCCCGAGTGGTCCGCGATCGTCGTCCCGGCCGACTCCGACATCGACTCCGTCGAGGAGCTCGCCGGCACCTCGATCGCCGCCACCAAGGGCACCGACCCCTACTTCTTCCTGCTCCAGACGCTCGAGGAGCACGGCCTGACCCTCGCCGACGTCGAGGTGCAGAACCTCCAGCACGCCGACGGCCGCACCGCCCTGGAGAACGGCTCGGTGCAGGCCTGGTCCGGCCTCGACCCGATCATGGCCGACTCCGAGGTCAACGCCGGCTCGAAGCTGATCTACCGCAACATCGACTTCAACACCTACGGCTTCCTCAACGCGACGGAGAGCTTCCTCGAGCAGTCGCCCGACCTCGCCCAGGTCGTCGTCGACGCGTACGAGAAGGCGCGGCAGTGGGCGCTGGACAACCCGGAGGAGACGGCGCAGATCCTCGCCGACGTCGCCGGCATCGACCTGGCCATCGCGGAGAAGGTCATCCTCGAGCGCACCGTCATCGACCTGGACCCCGTCCCGGGCGAGACGCAGCGGGCGGTGCTCGAGGTCGTCGGCCCGATCTTCGTCGAGTCCGGCGACGTGTCCAGCCAGGAGCAGATCGACGAGGCGCTCGACGCCCTCTTCGACGACTCGTTCGTGACGCAGGCCGACCCGGCCTCGATCGCGGACTGACAGACCGGTGCCGGCCCTCGTCGGGGGGCGGGGGCCGGCACCACCCCTCCAGCACGGAACCGCCGGGCGCACGGCACGGCACGGCACGGCACCCAGCTCACCACCGGCACCACCCGGCACGCCTCGCGCGGACGGAAGGACACCCACGATGACGCCCCTCGACGGTTCCACGACCACGACCACGACCACGAACCCGATGCCAGGCACCGACGCGCCCACGAGCACGTTCGGCCAGTGGCGGTCCGGCTCCACCGAGCCCGCGACCCAGGTCGCCGTGTCCTCCTACGGGGCGTCGGCCGTCGAGCGGCCACGGAAGCACCCGCTGGGCGATCGTGCCGGCCGCCTCGCGCTGGGGGTCGTGTCCCCCCTCGCCGTCCTGGGGCTGTGGCACCTCCTGACGGCCGTGACCGGGACGTTCGCGCCGCACCAGCTGCCCGCACCGACCGCGGTCTGGTCCGCTGCCGTCGAGCTGGCGACGTGGCAGAACGGCCCCACCCTCTGGGAGCACATGGCGATCTCGACGCAGCGCGTCTTCCTGGGCTTCGCCCTGGGCGCGGTGGCCGGCCTCGTCGTGGGAGCCGCCGTCGGCCTCTCCCGGCTGTCGGACGCCCTCTTCGCCGGGAGCCTCGGCGCGCTGCGCGCCGTCCCCTCCCTCGCCTGGGTCCCCCTCCTCATCCTGTGGATGGGCATCAACGAGGACTCCAAGGTCACCCTGATCGCCATCGGCGCCTTCTTCCCCGTCTACACCACCGTCGCCTCCGCACTGCGTCACGTCGACCGGCACCTCGTGGAGGCGGGCCGGGCCTACGGCCTGCGGGGGGTGTCGCTGCTCACGCGCGTGCAGCTGCCCGCCGCCACCCCGTCCGTCGTCGCCGGGCTCCGCCTCGCTCTCGCCCAGTCCTGGCTCTTCCTGGTCGCCGCCGAGCTCATCGCCTCCTCGATGGGTCTCGGCTTCCTCCTGACCGACTCGGCCAACAACGGACGGGTTGACCGCATCCTCCTGGCCATCGTGCTGCTCGCCGTGCTCGGCAAGGGCACCGACGCCCTCATCGGCGTCGTCGAGAAGCGCCTGCTGCGCCGCTTCTGACCGCGACCTCCCCCGACCCGAGGACGGCATGACCACCGCCACGATCAGCAACCTCCTCGTCGAGGACCGGACCTACCCGGCTCCCGACGGGCCCTGGAACGTCGGCCCGGCGGAGCACGCACGCCTCCTCGCCGCCGCGGACCAGGACCCCGTCGCCTTCTGGGAGCTGGCCGCGCGGCGCCTGGAGTGGGCCGAGCCGTGGCACACCGCCCACAGCTGGGCGCCCGCGGTCCCGGACCCCGCGGACCCGGAGCGGCTCACGGTCCCGCGCGCCGAGTGGTTCGCCGGCGGGCGGCTCAACGTCGCCGTCAACTGCGTGGACCGGCACGTCGCCGCGGGGCGGGGCGACAAGGTCGCGCTCTACGTCGAGGGCGAGCCCGGCGACCGCCGGGTTCTCACCTACGCCGACCTGCAGCGCGAGGTCGCCCGCGCCGCGAACGCGCTGACGGCGCTCGGGGTCGGCAAGGGCGACCGGGTCGTCGTGTACCTGCCGGTCCTCGCCGAGACCCTCGTCGTCACGCTCGCGATCGCGCGGATCGGCGCGATCCACTCCCTCGTCTTCGGCGGGTTCTCCGCGGAGGCCCTCCGCTTCCGGCTCGAGGACCTCCGGGCGAAGGTGCTCGTCACCTCCGACGGCCAGTTCCGCCGGGGGCAGGCGGTCCCCACCAAGGCGACCGCCGACGAGGCCGCCGCGGGGCTCGCCCACGTGGAGCACGTGCTCGTGGTCCGCCGCACCGGGGACGCGACCCCCGACGTCCCCTGGACGCCCGGGCGCGACGTGTGGTGGCACGACGTCGTCGACACCGCGGACGACCACCACGAGGCCGAGGCCTTCGACGCCGAGACCCCGCTCTTCGTCATCTACACCTCCGGCACCACCGGGAAGCCCAAGGGTCTGGTCCACACCGCGGGCGGCTACCTCACCCAGGCCTCCTGGACGCACTGGGCGCTCTTCGACGCGCGCGACGACGACGTCCACTGGTGCACCGCGGACCTCGCCTGGGTCACCGCGCACACGTACGAGATCTACGGCCCGCTGAGCAACGGGCTGACCCAGGTCCTCTACGAGGGGACGCCGAGCAGCCCGCACACCGCGCGGCACCTGGAGATCATCGAGCGCTACGGCGTGACCGTGTACTACACGGCCCCCACGCTCATCCGCACGCTCATGACCTGGTTTCCCGACGGCGTGCCGGACACCTACGACCTGTCGAGCCTGCGCCTGCTGGGCACCGTCGGGGAGTCCATCAACCCCGAGGCGTGGGTGTGGTTCCGGGAGCAGCTCGGCCGCGGGGAGCTGCCGGTCGTCGACACGTGGTGGCAGTCGGAGACCGGTGCCACGATGATCGCCCCGCTGCCGGGCGTCACCACCCTCAAGCCCGGCTCCGCGACCCGTCCCCTGCCCGGCATCTCCGCCAAGGTCGTGGACGAGGCCGGGGCCGAGGTCCCGCACGGTGCCGGCGGCTTCCTCGTCGTCGACCGCCCGTGGCCGGGGATGGCCCGGACCGTCTGGGGCGACCCCGAGCGGTACCGCGACGCCTACTGGGCCCGGTTCGCCGCGCAGGGCTACTACCTCGCCGGGGACGGCGCCCGCTACGACGCCGACGGCGACATCTGGCTGCTCGGGCGCGTGGACGACGTCATCAACGTCTCGGGGCACCGGCTGTCGACCATCGAGATCGAGTCGGCGCTGGTCGCTCACCCGGCCGTGGGCGAGGCCGGTGTGGCGGGGGTCGAGGACCCCACCACCGGGCAGGCCGTCGCCGCGTTCGTCATCCCCGCCCGGCCGCCCGCCTCCGCCGACGACGCCGCGGCGTGGGCCGAGCACGCCGGTGTCCTGCGCGACGCCCTCCGGGCGCACGTCGCCCGGCAGATCGGCCCGATCGCCAAGCCGCGCGACGTCGTCGTCGTGCCGGACCTGCCCAAGACCCGGTCCGGCAAGATCATGCGCCGCCTGCTCGCGGACCTCGTCGCCGGGGGAAGCCTCGGGGACGTCACCTCGTTGCAGGACGAGACGGCCCTCACCCGCATCCAGGCGGTCCTGCGCGCCCGCGCTGCGGCCACGTCGAAGGAGAACCCGTGACCGAACCGACCACCGGCGACCGCCGCTGGGGCTTCCGCACCCGCGCGCTGCACGCGGGCGGGGTCCCCGACCCGACCACGGGCGCCCGGGCCGTGCCGATCTACCAGACGACGAGCTTCGTCTTCGACGACACGAACGACGCCGCGAACCTCTTCGCGCTGCAGAAGTACGGCAACATCTACAGCCGCATCGGCAACCCCACGGTGGCCGCGCTGGAGGAGCGCATCGCCTCGCTCGAGGGCGGGATCGGGGCGGTCGCGACGTCGTCGGGCATGGCAGCGGAGTTCATCACGTTCGCGGCGCTCGTCGGCGCCGGGGACCACGTCGTCGCCGCCGCGTCGCTGTACGGCGGGACCGTCACCCAGCTCGACGTCACGCTGCGGCGGTTCGGCGTGGAGACCACGTTCGTCCCCGGCACGGACCCGGCGGACTACGCCGCCGCGATCCGCCCCGAGACCAAGGTCGTCTACGCCGAGATCGTCGCGAACCCCTCCGGCGAGATCACGGACATCGCCGGACTGGCGGAGGTCGCGCACGCCGCGGGCGTCCCGCTCGTCATCGACGCCACGCTGAGCACCCCGTACCTGTGCCGCCCCATCGAGCACGGCGCGGACATCGTCATCCACTCCGTGACGAAGTTCCTCGGCGGGCACGGGACCACCCTGGGCGGCGTCGTCGTCGAGAGCGGCCGGTTCGACTGGGGCAACGGGCGGTTCCCGCAGATGACCGAGCCCGTGGCGTCCTACGGGGGCGTCAGCTGGTGGGAGAACTTCGGCGAGTACGGGTTCCTCACCAAGCTGCGCTCGGAGCAGCTGCGGGACATCGGCCCGTCCCTGGCGCCGCAGTCGGCGTTCAACCTCCTCCAGGGCGTCGAGACCCTCCCGCAGCGGATCGAGGCGCACGTGGCCAACGCGCGGGAGGTCGCCGCGTGGCTCGAGGCGGACCCGCGGGTCGGGTACGTCAACTGGGCCGGCCTCCCGTCCCACCCGCACCACGAGCGGGCGCAGCACTACCTGCCGCTCGGGCCGGGCTCGGTGTTCGCCTTCGGCGTCCGCGGCCCCGCCGACGTGCCCGGTCGCGAGGCCGGCCGACGCTTCATCGAGGGGCTCCAGCTCGCGAGCCACCTGGCCAACATCGGCGACGCCCGCACGCTCGTCATCCACCCCGGCTCCACCACCCACCAGCAGCTGTCCGCCGAGCAGCTGGCCGCGGCCGGCGTGCCGGAGGACCTCGTCCGGATCAGCGTGGGCCTGGAGGACGTCGAGGACATCCTGTGGGACCTGGACCAGGCCCTCACGGCCGCCGTCGGCCCCGCCGAGGCGTTCGCCGCCGACGACGCGGCGCGCACCGAGACCGTGGAGGTGTCCGCATGAGCACCGTCGACGCCGGCGCGCCCGGCACTGCCGGCGCCTGCGCGCTGCCCGCGCCCGCAGCCGCCCCGGCGCCCCGGACCTGGGTGGGACCGAGCGCCCCCGAGCGCCTCGCGATCCTGCGTCGCACCCGGTCGATCGCGATCGTCGGCGCCTCGGCGAACGCCTCCCGCGCCAGCTACTTCGTCGCGACCTACCTCCTCTCGTCCTCGCCCTACGACGTGTACTTCGTCAACCCGCGGGCCACGGAGATCCTCGGCCGGCCGGTGTACCCCTCGCTCGACGCGCTGCCGGTCGTGCCGGACCTCGTCGACGTCTTCCGCCGGCACGAGGACCTGCCCACGGTGCTGGACGAGACGCTCGCCGTGGGCGCGCGCACCCTGTGGCTCCAGCTCGGTTCGTGGCACGAGGACGTCGCCCGGCGGGCGGAGGAGGCGGGGCTCGAGGTCGTCATGGACCGCTGCGTGAAGATCGAGCACGCGCGGTTCCACGGCGGCCTGCACCTGGCCGGCTTCGACACGGGGGTGATCAGCTCGCGGCGCGCGCTGCGCTGACGGCCCGCCGGGAGCGCCACGGGGGCCTCAGGCGTCGTCGTCGGGCCACCACAGGGCGTCGCGCAGCCGCACGCGCGCGCCGTCCGGCGCCAGCGGGCATCCCTCGGCCCGGAGCACCGCGAGCGCCTCGGCCCGCTTGAAGGCCGGCGGCAGACCCGAGGCGTTGACCACGCGCCACCACGGGACGCCCGAGCCGGCGCGGGACAGGACCGTCCCGACCTGGCGCGGGCCGCCGCGGCCGACGGCGCCGCGCACCTCCTCCGCGATCGTGCCGTAGGTCATGACCCGGCCGGCCGGGATGGCCGCGACGAGGTCGAGCACGGCCTCGAGGTACTCCTCGTCCACGGTCAGTCGCGGTGGATGAGGATGAGGCCGCGGTCGTCGCCCTCGCCGGCCCGGACGCCTGCGAGCACTGCGTCGGCTCCCCCGCTGCGGGTCGAGATGAACCGCTCGGCCGCGCCCATGAGGCGGTCGATGCCCAGCTCGACGTCGGCCCCGGGTGCCTCGACGAGGCCGTCCGTGTAGAGCATCACCGTGTCCCCGTGCTGGAGCACGCCGGTGTGGACCGAGAAGAGCGGCGCGACGACGACGCCCAGTGCGGGACCCCCGGTCGTGTCCAGGCGCTGCACCCGACCGGAGCCCGCGTGGATCTGCACCGCCGGCGGGTGCCCGGCCGTCGACACCCAGAACTGACCGTTGTCCAGCCGGACGGCGACGTGGATCGCGGTGGCGAAGCCCTCGGGCCAGTTCTGCTCCAGCAGGTAGTTGTTGGCGGCCGGCAGGAAGGCCTCGCGGGGCATCGCGCCGAGCAGCCCACCGAACGCGCCGGAGAGCAGCAGCGAGCGCACACCCGCCTCCTGGCCCTTGCCGGAGACGTCGACGAGCACGATCTCGAGCATCTGCCCGTGCTGGGAGCGCGCCGCGACGACGAAGTCGCCGGAGAAGGCTTCCGCGTTCGCCGAGCGCACGACGCTGTCGACGCGCCAGCCCGTCGGCAGCGGCGGGATCCGGCCGTGCGCCACGAGCCGGTCGCGCAGGTCGACGAGCATGAGGTCACTCGCCGCGCCCTGCAGGCCCAGCCGCGACCGGTTGCGGACGAACACCAGCCCGGCCACCGCACCCAGGCCGGCGACGGCGAAGACGCCCGGCTCCACCGCGCGCAGACCGGCCGCCGCCATGACGACCAGCGAGCCCAGCACCGTCGCGCACAGCAGCGCCATGCCGGGCACCCGCAGGACGAACACGCCGAGCAGGAGGATGAACAGCATCGCCGAGGCGGGCACCCAGTCCGGCGAGACCACCATGCCGACGGCCGCCAGCAGGGCCAGCAGGACGAGCCCGACCGTGCCGCCCACCTGGCGGCCCATCATGGTGTGCCGTCGGCTCAGGCGACCCCAGCGGACCCGCCGCACCGCACCGGCACGCCGACGGGCACGGCGGCGCCGCACCCCACGTTCGTCCCGGCGACGGCGGCGCCCGGCCGCCGCGCCGCGGAGCTCGGTCGTGGTCACGAGCGCGACTGTATCCACCCGGTTACCGTGCGGCAGCCCACATCCACCGCGTGGCCCAGCGCCCGCCGGTCCCGACCCGTCCGCGCCGCCGCGTCCCGCCCCTCCCCGCCACGGCCGAAATCCCGTGCGCGCGCCCGGCGGGCGGAGCACCATGGCGGCCATGACCCCACTGCCCGCCGGCTACCGCGCCGTCGACCTCACCGCCGACCGTCGCCGCGACGTCCTCGACCTCGACACCTGGGCCTTCCCGTCGTCCGTGGACGACGAGGTCCTCCACGGACTCCCCTCACCCCTGACGTGGGAGCGGGCCCGGGGCGTCGAGACGGAGGACGGCGAGCTGGTCGCGATGCATGCGTCCTACCCCTTCTCCCGCTTCCCGGTGCCCGGCGCGCGCATCCCGGTCGCCGGGCTGACGTGGGTCGGTGTCCACCCCGCCCACCGGCGCCGCGGTCTGCTCCGCGCGATGATCGACGACCACGTCGGGCGGAGCCTCGCGCGCGGCGAGGCCGTGTCCGCGCTCTACGCGGCCGAGCCCGCGATCTACGGCCGGTTCGGCTACGGGCTCGCCGCGCACGACGTCCGGCTCACGGTTCCCCGGGGCGCCGCCCTGCGCGACGTCCCGGGCGCCGAGGCGGTGCGGGTCCGGCTGGAGCGGGTGACGGAGCGCCACGGCGACCTCGTCCAGACCCTCCACGGCGCCGTGGACCGGCCCGGGTGGGCGACGCGCGAGACGCCGGAGCTGAGGGCCGCGTTCCTCGACGACCCCGCCGCGA
The DNA here is from genome assembly GCF_946885855.1 of uncultured Actinotalea sp. The sequence continues at coordinate 8,508 of NZ_CAMPHH010000061.1, forward strand.
TGCGTGACGGGGCGGAGTCGTTGCGCATCGCCGTCGCCGAGCGGGCCGGCCGCCCGGTGGGGTACGCCTTCTTCCGGCGCCGCTCCGCCTGGGAGACGGCGGGTCCCCGCGGCACCGTGCGGGTCCGCGACGTCGTCGTCGAGGACGCCGCGGCGGCGCGCGCCCTCTGGGGGGTGCTGCTGGACCTCGACCTCATGGCCCGGACCGAGGCGTGGGTGCCGCAGGACGACCCGCTCCTGCACCTGCTGGTCGACCTGCGGGCCGCCGAGCCGCGGCTGGCCGACAACGTCTGGGTCCGGCTCCTCGACGTGCCGGCGGCGCTGGCGGCCCGCCGGTACGCGAGCGAGGTGGACGTCGTGCTCGAGGTCACCGACGCCCTCGTGCCCGCGAACGCCCGGCGGTGGCGCCTCGAGGGCGGTCCCGACGGCGCCGCGCTCACCCCGGTGGGCACGCCTCCCGACATCGCCCTCGACGTGCGGGACCTGGGCGCGGCCTACCTGGGCGGGCCCTCCCTGGCGTCGCTCGCGGCGGCCGGGCTGGTCACCGAGGTGCGGTCCGGGACGCTCGCCCGCGCGGCGACGGCGTTCGGCTGGCCCGTGCCGCCGGGGTGCAGCTGGGTCTTCTGACGGGCCGCCCCGTCGCGCCGCGTGACGCCCCACGCCGGCGGGGCGGGCGCCCCGCCCCTGGGAGCCGTCAGCTCCCGGACGTGATGTCGCGGCCGTCCTCGTAGGCGGCCAGCAGGTCGATCCGGCGCTGGTGCCGCTCGTCCCCGCTGAACGGCTCGGTGAGGAACGCCTCGACGAGGGCGGTCGCGTCGGCCGGCGTGTGCTGCCGGGCGCCGACGGCGACGACGTTGGCGTCGTTGTGCGCCCGGCCCAGCCGCGCCGTCTCCTCGTTCCAGGCGAGCACGGCCCGCACCCCGCGGACCTTGTTCGCGGCGATCTGCTCGCCGTTCCCGGACCCGCCCAGGACGACGCCCAGGCTGCCCTCGTCCGCGACCACGGCCTCACCGGCCGCGACGCACATCGGCGGGTAGTCGTCCAGCGGGTCGTACTCGTGGGCGCCGTGGTCGACGACGTCGTGGCCGGCGGCCCGCAGGTGCTCCACGAGGGCCTGCTTGAGCTCGAACCCCGCGTGGTCGGCGGCGATGTGGATGCGCATGGCGTCATCCTGCCAGCGCCGAGGACACCTTCGAGGTGCGGTCCGCGGGACGTGTCGGCGGGCTCGCCTAGCCTGGGGGCCATGACCTCCCCTGCGACGCCTCCCCCGTCCGCGCCGACGACCCGCAGCGGCATCGACCTGGCCGCGCTCGACCCCGCCGTCCGCCCCCAGGACGACCTGTACCGGCACGTCAACGGCCGGTGGCTCGACAGTCACGAGATCCCCGCGGACCGCGCGATGGACGGCGCCTTCCGGGCGCTGCACGACGAGTCCGAGGAGCGGGTCCGCGCGATCATCGAGGAGCTGGGTGCGCAGGTCGCCGACGACGGCGCCGCGTCGCCCGCGGGCCCGGCGCAGCAGGTGGGAGCCCTCTACGCCAGCTTCATGGACACCGACCGGGTCGAGGCGCTCGGGCTGGCACCGCTCCACGCGGAGCTCGCCGAGATCGACGCGGCCACCGACCACGCGGCGCTGACCACGGTCCTGGGCCGGCTCCAGCGGACCGGGGGCGCCGGTGCCGTCGCGTTCTGGGTGGACAACGACGCGAAGGACCCGGAGCGCTACGTCGTCTACCTGCACCAGTCCGGACTCGGCCTCCCGGACGAGTCCTACTACCGCGACGACGCGTACGCGGCGGTCCGGGAGCGGTACGCCCCCCACGTCGCGCGCATGCTCACCCTGGCCGGGCTCCCGGCCGACGAGGCGGACCGCCAGGCCGGTCTCGTCGTGGACCTCGAGACCCGGCTCGCCGGGCACCACTGGGACGTCGTGCGCAACCGGGACGCGGACCTCACCTACAACCCGATGTCCCTCACCGACCTCGCGGAGGCGGCGCCCGGCTTCGACTGGCGTGGCTGGGCTGCGGCGCTGGGCGCGGACGGGAGCGCGCTGGCCGACCTCGTCGTGCGCCAGCCGGGCTTCGCGGCCGGCTTCGCGACGTCGTGGCAGGAGGCACCTGTCGAGCAGTGGCAGGCATGGCTGCGCTACCACCTCGTCTCGGCACGGGCCCCGTACCTGCCCGAGCACGTCGTCCAGGCGAACTTCGACTTCTACGGCCGCGTCCTGACCGGGGCCGAGCAGCTCCGGGACCGGTGGAAGCGGGGCGTGTCCCTGGTCGAGGCGGCGCTCGGTGAGGCCGTCGGTCAGGTGTACGTGGAGCGGCACTTCCCGCCGAGCCACAAGGCCCGCATGGTCGAGCTCGTCGAGAACCTCGTCGCCGCGTACCGGGAGTCGATCACGGCGCTGGACTGGATGAGCCCGGCGACCCGCGAGCGCGCCCTGGACAAGCTCGACGCCTTCACCCCCAAGATCGGCTACCCCGACCGGTGGAAGTCGTACGAGGGCCTCGTCGTCGACCCTGCGGACCTCGTCGGCAACGTCCGCCGCTCCTCCGCCTACGAGCAGGACCGCGAGCTGCGGAAGATCGGGCACCCGGTCGACCGCGACGAGTGGTTCATGACCCCGCAGACCGTCAACGCGTACTACAACCCGGGGATGAACGAGATCGTCTTCCCGGCCGCGATCCTCCAGCCCCCGTTCTTCGACCCGGAGGCCGACGACGCCGTGAACTACGGCGGGATCGGGGCCGTCATCGGCCACGAGATCGGGCACGGCTTCGACGACCAGGGCTCCAAGTACGACGGCCGCGGCCGCCTCGAGGACTGGTGGACCGAGCAGGACCGCACCGAGTTCGACCAGCGCACGGCCGCGCTGGTCGAGCAGTACAACGCCTTCTCCCCCGCGCAGCTCGACGACAGCCACCGCGTCAACGGCGCGCTGACGGTCGGCGAGAACATCGGTGACCTGGGCGGGCTGTCCATCGCGCTCAAGGCCTACCGCATCGCCTTGGGCCGTCCGCTCGAGGAGGCGCCGGTCCTCGACGGGCTCACGGGTGTGCAGCGCGTGCTGCTCGGCTGGGCCCAGGTCTGGCAGTCGAAGGGGCGGGACGAGGAGATGATCCGGCGCCTCGCGACGGACCCCCACTCGCCCAACGAGTTCCGCTGCAACGGCATCGTGCGCAACCTCGACGAGTTCCACGCCGCGTACGACGTCCGCCCGGGCGACGCCCTGTACCTGGCGCCCGAGGAGCGCGTGCGCATCTGGTGACCCCGGCGCGGGTCCCGGCGGCGGCGCGTCGGGGGCGACGGGTCCTGGCGCGGCGCGTCGGGGCCCGCCGCCCGGCCGGACGCCCTCCGACTGCGTGCCGGACGGCCCCGGCGCCCCGCGGTCCTCAGAAGAAGAGGTACCCCGCCCGTGCGACCGAGAAGCCGGCACCGCTCTCGTTGTGGCGGCAGAGCACGCCGTTGGTCGAGCTGGCACACGTCATCGCCCCGACGGTGGTCTGCTCCCCGTACTCCAGCACGGGAGTGCCCTCGGCCGCCGCCGCCGGCTCCCCCTCCTGGCACGCGAAGCCGGCGCTGCCGGACGCGTCCACCGTGAGGACGTTGCCCGCCTGTCCGCTGCAGCCCTCCGGCGGCGCGGGGCGCTCGTAGCTGAAGGACACGATCGTGCAGGTGGCCGAGCCCTCGTCCATCGCGCAGTGGATGTTGCCGCTGGGCAGCACGAACGCGCGCACCTCGCCGACCTCCTCGGCGTCGGCGTCGGGCGTCTGCTCCGGGGACGTCTCCGGCTCCGGAGCCGACGCCGTCGTCGGCGCCGCGGCAGCGGGCTCGCCCCCGTCGCGACCAGCGAGGGTCGTGCCCAGCACGACGAGGAACGCCAGCACGAGGATGACGTCGACGACGAGGAAGGCGGTCAGACCTGGTCCCAGCCGTCGCGCGGGACGGCCGGCCGTCGGCGTGGACATCGCGGCTCCTGCTGGTCCGTTCGGGTGAAGACCTGAGGCAGCATGCCATGCCTGGCCGAGCACGGGCGATCTCGAGCCACCCAGGGGGCAGTGCAGGCGGCACCCGGCGCGGTCGTCCTCAGCGACCGAGGATCGCCATCGCCGCAGAGCGACCCGGGATCCCGCTGACGCCGCCGCCCCGAACGGCCCCGGCGCCGCACAGGAGCACCCGGGGGTCGCCCGTGCCGACGCCCCAGCGCGCCGCGGCGCCGCCCGGGCCCCCCGGGTCCGGGACGGCAGCGCGGTCGTCCTGCCACGGCCACGACAGGTGCCGGTGGAAGATGTGACCGCCCGGAAGCCCGACGTCGCTCTCCAGGTCCACCGGGCTGCGGGCCTCGAGGCAGGGCCGGCCCTGCGCGTCGGTCGCCAGGCAGTCCTCGATCGGTTCGGCCAGGACGCTGTCGAGGGAGCGGAGGGTGGCCTCGAGCGCCCGTGCGCGGGCGCCCTCGGGGTCCTCGCGGAACAGCCGTGCCGGCATGTGCAGGCCGAAGAGCGTCAGCGTCTGCCAGCCGAGCCCCCGCGGTTCGGGCCCGAGGATGGACGGGTCGGTGAGCGAGTGGCAGTAGATCTCGGCCGGCGGGACCGCCGGGACCTCGCCACGGCTCGCCTCGTCGAACGCCTGCTGCAGCTGGGCGTACCCCTCGTTGACGTGGAAGGTCCCGGAGAACGCGGCGGCGGGGTCGGCCGACCGGTCGCGCAGGCGCGGCAGCCGCGTGAGCACCATGTTCACCTTGAGCTGCGCACCCTCCGGCTCCTCCGCCGGGACCCGCCCGCGGAGCCGGTCCAGGTCCCGCGGGCTGCACGCGGCCAGCACGTGCCCGGCCGCGACGGATCGCTCCCGGCCGGCGTCGTCGTGCCAGGTCACCTCCGCCGCCGCGGCGGACGTCGCGACGGCCCAGACGCGCGCCGAGGTGAGCACCTCCACGCCGCCGCGCCGGCACGCCGCCTCGAGCTCGGCCGCGACCGCTCCCATACCGCCGACCGGCACGTCCCAGTCCCCGGTGCCCCCGCCGATCACGTGGTAGAGGAAGCAGCGGTTCTGCACCAGCGTCGCGTCGTGCGCGCCGGCGAAGGTGCCGATGAGCGCGTCCGTGAGCACGACGCCCCGGACGAGGTCCGAGGAGAACGTCCGCTCGACGAGCTCGCCCACGGGCCGCTCCACGAGGTCCGTCCACCAGTCCGCCCCCATCCGGTCCCGCACCTCGCGCGCGGTCGGCAGCGGCTCCGTCACGGTGCCGAAGAGCGCCTCCGCGAGCGCACCGGTGCGCGCGCCGAACGCGTGCCACGCCGCGACGTCGTCGGCGGCACCGACGGCCGCGAACGAGCGGCGCGTGGCGGCGTCGTCGGCGGTGTCGACCAGCAGGCCGCGCGACGGGTCCGCGGGCAGCGGCGTGTAGGAGGAGAACCGCCGCCGGCGCAGGTCGAGCCGGAGCCCGAGCTCGTCCCGGACGGCGCGCGGCAGCAGCGAGACGAGGTAGGAGTACCGGGACAGTCGCGCGTCGACGCCGGGGAAGACGCGCGCGGACTGCGTCGCGCCGCCGAGGTGGTCCGCGGCCTCCAGGAGCAGGACCGACCGACCCGCCTGCGCGAGGTAGGCCGCGGCGGTCATGCCGTTGTGCCCGCCGCCCACGACGACGACGTCGTAGCGGGCCCGCGCGGGGGCGCCGGGCCGGGCCTCGGGG
>NZ_CAMPHH010000062.1 GCF_946885855.1 uncultured Actinotalea sp.
CGGCCCACACGACGGGCCGGTGCTCCGCGGAGCACCGGCCCGTCGTGTGGGCCGTGGGGAGCTGCCCGTCAGGCCTCGGCGGGAGCCGAGCTCTCGACCGGCGCGCCCCCGCGCGTCCGGCGACGGTTGCGGCGCCGGCGCGGACGGTCGCCGCCCTCGCCGGCCGGGGCGCCGTCGTCGGCTCGCGCGCCGCCGCCCTCGGGCGAGCTGCCGGCCGCGGCGTCGTCGGCCGGGCCGGACCGCCGGCGGGACCGTCCGCCGGAACGCTCGCCGCCGTCGTCGTCGGAGGAGCGCCGCGCACCGCCGCGCTCGCCTCCTTCGGCCCGTCGTGAGCCACCTCGGGCGCCACGACCACCCTGCCCGCCGTCGCGCCCGCGGTCACCGCCCGGCTGCTTGCCGCCGCGCTTGCCGGTCTCGCCGAGGTCCTCGAGCACCTCGGCCTCCAGGCCGGCACGGGTGCGCGCCTCCTGGGGCAGGCGGCCCTTGGTGCCCTCGGGGATGTCGAGCTGCTCGTACAGGTGCGGCGAGGAGGAGTACGTCTCGATCGGCTCCGGGTAGCCGAGGTCGAGCGCGCGGTCGATGAGACCCCACCGGGGGATGTCGTCCCAGTCGACGAAGGTCACGGCGGTGCCGGTCTTGCCCGCCCGGCCGGTCCGGCCGGTCCGGTGCAGGTAGGTCTTCTCGTCCTCCGGGCACTGGTAGTTGACGACGTGCGTCACGTCGTCGACGTCGATGCCGCGGGCCGCGACGTCGGTCGCCACGAGGACGTCGATCTTGCCGGACCGGAAGGCGCGCAGCGCCTGCTCGCGGGCGCCCTGGCCCAGGTCGCCGTGGATCGCACCTGCGGCGAACCCGCGCTCGGTCAGGTCGTCGGCGACCTTGGCGGCCGTGCGCTTGGTACGGGCGAAGACGATCGTCAGGCCGCGTCCGCGCGCCTGGAGGATCCGGGCGAGCATCTCGACCTTGTCCAGGGCGTGGGCGCGGTAGACGACCTGCTTGATCGCCTTGAGCGTCGCGCCCTGGTCGTCCGGGTCGGCCGCGCGGATGTGCGTCGGCTGGGTCATGTACCGCCGGGCCATCGCGACGACGGCGCCCGGCATGGTCGCGGAGAAGAGCATGGTGTGGCGGGACGCCGGGGTCTTCGCGAGGAGCTTCTCGACGTCGGGCAGGAAGCCCAGGTCGAGCATCTCGTCCGCCTCGTCCAGCACGACCGTCTTGGCGCGGGTGAGGTCCAGGTGCCCCTGGTTCATCAGGTCGATCATGCGGCCCGGCGTGCCGACGACGACCTCGACGCCGCGGTGCAGCGCCTCGACCTGAGGCTCGTACGCGCGGCCGCCGTAGACCTGGAGGACGCGGACGCCGCGACGCCGCGACGCCGTGTCGAGGTCCCCGGCCACCTGCACCGCGAGCTCGCGGGTGGGCACGATGACGACGGCCTGGGGCTTGCCCGGGGCGGGCAGGGCGGAGAAGCCGTTCTCGTCGGGGGCCACGACGTGCTCGAGCAGCGGCAGGCCGAAGCCGAGCGTCTTGCCGGTGCCCGTCTTGGCCTGGCCGATGATGTCGTGCCGGGAGAGCGCGACCGGCAGGGTCAGCGCCTGGATGGGGAACGGATGCGTGATGCCGGCGTCGGCGAGGGCCTGGACGATCTCGTCGCGGATGCCGAAGTCCGCGAAGGTCTTCTCGACGGGGACGTCGGCCGGGGCGGCGACGACCGCCTCGGGCAGGTCCTGCTCGGAGAGCTCGTCGGCGAGCTGGTCGATGGGCTGGTCTGTCGGTTCGGTCATGCGGGTGCTCCACGGTGTCTGCCACGGGGCCACACGCGTCGGGCGGTCAGCGGGACCTCGTCGCAACCGGAGGGCTGCGGGGTCGGGTCCCGGACACGCACCGAGCGGGCCGCGCCGCGGTGGGGGCCGGCAGCCGATCGCGGAGTGCCGACCCCGGCGCACAGGTCCGGGGCGAAGGTGTCGGGACGACCGGTCAACCGAATGAACGCCTCGATGCTATCGGACGCACCCGACAGAGGGCCGCAGGAGCGGCGTCCGGCGGGCCGGGCGGGCGGCACTAGCCTGGTCGGATGAGCGGAACGACGACGTCGCGCGAGTCCGGCGAGGGCGTCCCGGCGCCCGGGACGGCGCCGGGAACGCCTCCCGGCCCGGCTCCGGGCACGCCCGCCGGCGCGGCCATCGGCCCGGACGCCGGTGCGGGCACGGAGGACTCGCTCTCCGTGCTCGGCATGGTCGCCTACCTCGAGCTCGCCGCCTTCACCCGGCTCGCCGCCGACGCCGGCCTGGCCCCGACCCTCGGCCAGCGCCTCGAGCTGAGCGGTCTCGCGCGGCAGGCCCTCGAGCACGTGGACCGGGTGCGCGCGCGCATCGAGGAGCTGGGGGCCGAGCTCGAGCCGGTCATGGGTCCGCACGCCGGGGTCCTCGTCGAGTTCGACACCCGGACGGTGCCGAGCACCTGGTGGGAGCGGCTGCTCAAGGCGTACGTCGGCTACGGCGTCGCGGACGACTTCTGCCGCGCGCTCGCCCGCGCCGTCGACGACCGGACGCGCGCCGTCGTCGGTGACGTCCTCGAGGGGGAGGCGCACACGGACCTGGTCGTGCGGTCGCTGGCCCAGGCGGCCGAGCAGGACCCGACGTTGGCCTCGCGCCTGGCGCTGTGGGGGCGTCGCCTCGTCGGCGAGGCGCTCAACGCGGTGGCGGCCGTCCTGGAGTCGCACCCGCAGCTGCGGGAGCTGCTCGAGCCGGCGATGGCGGACGAGCGCGGCGCCGACGCCCAGCAGCGGCTGTTCGCGCTGCTCACCGCCGAGCACAGCCGCCGGATGGGACGCCTCGGCCTCGCCGCGTGACGCCGCCGCGTCAGATGTTGTGGAAGCCGACCTTCCGGGTCTCGTCGCTGCCGATCTCGACGTAGGCGACCGTGCCGCTCGGCACGAGGAAGTGCCGGCCCCGGGTGTCGGTGAGCTGCAGGGCGCTGCCGGACTCCAGGGCGGCGGCGACGGCGGCGGACACCTCGTCAGCGGTCTTGTCGGTCTCGAACACCAGCTCGCGCCCCACGTTCTGCACGCCGATCGTGATCTCCACGTCTTCTCTCCTCAGCCGTCGGGTCGTGACCTGCGCGCCATCCTAGGCACGCGTTGCCGCGGTGGAGCCCGCCAGGGGCACCTGTCCGCCGAGAGCGATCAGCGCGCCAGGGTTGGCACAGCGTGCGCCGGCGGTCAGGCCCCGGCCGGGGAGTCCGCGGCGGAGGCGGCGGCGCGGTCCCGGACGAGCCCGGCGACGCCGCGCCAGGACAGGTCCGTGACGAGCTCGACCGCCCGCTCCACCGCGACGTCGCCGGTGCGGTAGCGGTTGGTCGCCGCCACCTGGGCCATGCCGACGAGGGCCGCCGCGGCGAGCCGGGCCTCCGCGTCGTCGAGGCCCGCGACGCCCTGCAACCCACGACAGATCGCCTGCGCGGCCTCGGCGGAGGCGTGCTCGACGCGCAGCCGGACGTCCGCGTCCCGGGTCACGTCGGACTCGAACAGCAGCGAGAAGGACTCCCCGGCCTGCTCGACGAACTCCACGTACGCCCCGACGATCGCGCGGACGACGTCCCGCCCGGTCGTGTCCCGCTCGGGGATCGCCGCCAGCGCGGCGTCGATGCGCGCGACCAGTGCCTCCCCGCGGTGGTCGACGACGGCGAGGTAGAGGTCCAGCTTGGAGGGGAAGTGCCGGTACAGGACCGGCTTGCTGACGGCCGCGGCGTCCGCGATGTCGTCCATCGAGACGTGGTGGAAGCCCTCGCGGGCGAAGAGGTCCTGGGCGACCTCGAGGATCTGCGCACGTCGCGCCCCCGCCGGCATCCGCGCGGCCCGCGGACGTCCGGCGGCTTCGCTCATCCGTCGATGCTAGCGACGCCCGTCGCCCCTGTGCCGCCGAACGGCCGGGGTGCCACGATGGGCGGGTGTCACCGGCAGCGCGCAGCACCCGAACGGCCCACGGCCGCCGGCGTGCGGCGCGCCGTCGGGCGCCCGGGTGGTGCGGCCGGACCGTGGTCGCGCTCGCCGCGGTGCTCGCGACCGCGGGCGGGACCGGCGCCGCAGCGCTGGTTGACGCCGTCGTCGTCAGCCCGGCGGCCGGGGAGGCGCAGGACGCCGCGACGGTCCGGGCCGCGGTCCTCGATCGCGTCGGCACGGACGTCGCGGCGCGGGCAGGGGACACCGGTGGCGCGGGAGCCGACGCGGCGTCGTCCGCCGACCTGGCCCCGGCGGGGCCGGCCCAGCCGGTGCAGGTCCCGGTGCCCGACGGCCTGACGGTCGACGACGTCGCCGCGGGCCTCCTCAGCCGGGCCGTGCCGGTCTCCGCGGGGGGCGAGCTGACCGTGGTGGCGGGGTCCGAGCCGGCGCCGCTCCCGGACCGGATCGTGCGGACGGTCCGGGTCGAGGTGGAGGCCGGCCTGGAGGTCGACGGGCCGCTCTTCGCCCGCCTGGTCATGGACACGCTCAACGACCCCCGCGGCTGGCCCGCCGAGGGCGAGCTCACCTTCGCCCGCACCGACGGTGAGGCGGACCTGCGGGTCGTGCTGGCTTCGCCGCAGAAGGTCGACCAGATGTGCGCCCCCCTGCGCACGCTCAGCCGCTACTCGTGCGGCCGGTACGGGCACGCCGCCCTCAACCACACGAACTGGGTGCAGGCGACCGAGGAGTTCGCGGACCTGACCCAGTACCGCCAGTACCTGGTCAACCACGAGGTCGGCCACCTGCTCGGGCGCGGGCACGAGGACTGCGGCGCCGCCGGGCAGGTCGCGCCCGTCATGCAGCAGCAGACGATCCGGGTGGCGCCGTGCCTGCCGAACGCCTGGCCCTACCCGGACGGGGCGTAGGCGGCGTCTCGCTGCGTTCGGCGGGGTCGGTCCGGGCCGGCCGCTGGTGCGGCACGGCCGGTCAGGCGCAGGAGGCCGCTGCGCTCCTGGTCCGGTGGTCGGTCCCCAGCGCGGCGAGCACCGCGCGGTTGTGGCCGAAGGCGAGGCGCGCCTCGGTGACGACGGCGTCCTGCTCCGCGGCCGACAGGGCGAGGGCGTCGAGGCGCGCACGGTAGAGGTCGCGCAGCGGCTTGATCGTCCGAGGGCCGTCGAAGCGGTAGAAGGACAGACCGGCGTCGGCGAGCCCGTAGTGCTGCTGGAGCGCGCGGTGGATCACCTGGCCGCCGGCGAGGTCACCGAGGTACCGCGTGTAGGCGTGCGCGACCCAACGGGTCAGGTGGGTGCGGGTGGAGCGGAGGCGGTCCGCGTAGTCCCGGGTCGCGGCGCGAACGGCGGGCCGCTCGCCCGGGGTGCGGGCGAGCAGGTGGCGCAGGTCGTCGTCGATCGCCGGGGCGCGGTGGAGCTCGGTGAGGACGACCGTCTGGGCGCGCTGGTCGTGACGGACGAGCTCGGTCGCGGCGCCCTCGAGGGCGGTGTAGATCGCGTGCTGCTGCACGGCGAGGTCGGTGTAGGCGGCGACGTCGAGCCGGCCGGTCAGCAGGTCCTCGACGAAGCCCGTGCCCTCGGCGGCGCGGTGCTCCGCGCGGGTGCCCTCGCGCAGCGCCACGGACAGGGCCGTGGTGGGGCGCGTGGTGGTGTGGTGCACGGATCCCCCGTCCGCTCGGTGAGGGGCGACGGTACCCGAGCGGCCGTGCGGGTACCGCACGACCACCGGCGGGATCACGGCTCGGCGACCAGCCGGGGCACCGCCTCCTCCACGGTCGTGGTGAAGGGCGGCGAGGTCGTGGTCGCCGTCCCGTCGACCGGGATCCACGGGCCGGCGCCCGCGACCTGGAACTCCCCGCGCCAGGTCGTCTCGAGCTGGACGGTGTACTCACCGGGTGCGTCGTAGGGGCGGGAGACCGTGTGGTCCGGGTAGGGCAGGCCGGGATCGTCCGTGACGAGGGGTGCCTCGCCGTCGCCGAAGTCCCACACGTAGCGGACCGGTGTCGCACGGACGGTGACCGGCACGCCGAGCACCGTGGTGGCGAGGGTCTGCGGGGCGGGGTCCGTGAAGACGATGAGCGGCATGGTGACGAGGCCGCGGCCGTCGGCCGGCTGGAAGGACGGCGTGGACGGCGCCAGCGGGAGCCGTCGGAAGTCCTCGGCCGAGACGGTCACGGTCACGGGCGGGTCCTCGGGGCAGCCGCCGTCGTCGACCTGCTCCCACGGGCCGGTGAAGAGCCCGGATGCCGGGTCGGTGGGCCGGCGGAACAGCGGGTCGACGGCCGTGGCCCCGTCCTCGCACGTCCGGACGGTCTCGAAGGACGCGGTGCCGTCGACGCACGTCGTGGGGGAGGTGCCTGCGCCGTCCAGCGAGCCGCACACGGTGTCCGGCATGCGCTTGAAGGTGTACGTGGTGGTCGAGTCGTTGGTGACCGGGGCGGTTGGCTTCGTGCCGGCTGGTGCTCCCCGGGTGCCCTTGAGAACGATGTCGCTCTCGTCCGAGCGTCCGCCGAAGGCGCCCCGTCCCTCCGCGTCGGCGTGCGCAGGGATGGACGGCCCGAGCGTTACGACAAGCGCGAGCGTCGCGGCAGGAACCCGCCCCCGACCGTTCACTCCTCTTCTCCCGAGCGCGCAGCCGCGCCGAGCAGCCGCCAGCCCTGGGGTGTGGGTACGACCTCGACCGTGAAGACGCCTTCGCCGGCTGGCTCCTCAGTCACGAGCAGGTCTTCTGCGTCGTACTGCCGGACCGCAGCCGAGCTGTAGACCAGATCGACAGCAAAGATGGCCATCGAGGGATCCGTCGCCACGACCGAGGCGTCGCCGAACTCGAACGCTCCGCCATCCATGCGTCCGCCGCCGCCGTAGACGTCCGTGACCCAGTCCCGGATGTTCGCGCAGAAACCGCAGTCGGACGTCGTCAGGCGGTCCCACTCGGCGAGGTCTCCGCTGGCGACCGCGTAGTGGGCGACGCGGAGCGCGTACTCCGCCGCGGCGATGGCGCCGGCCTCGTCGGGCTGGTCCATCTCGGGCGGTCGCTCCGGTGCGGTCACCGGCTCGGGAGTCGGCGTCGGCGACGGCGTCGGGGTGACCGGAGGCGACGTCGTCACGGCGTCGGTGGGGAGGGGGTCGGGCTGCGCGTCCGGCCCCGTGCACCCCGTGAGCGCGAGCACCGCGAGCGCGACCGCGACGACCGGCCGCCGTCTCCTGTGCCGCCCTGCACCCGTGCGGCGCGCACACCGCTCCTGCTGAAACGCCCCCTGTCTCATGGGAACCGGACCCTAGCGGGGCGACGCAGCCGTGCGAAGGGCCGGTCCATGACCTGTGGAGAGCGCTGGGGCCCGTCGAGCGGTCGTGTCGGTGGCCTGTGATGGGATCGGCGCCGTGCCGCTGACCCTGCTCCCGCCGTCGTCCGTGACGCCGTCGCCCGTGCTGGACGACGTGCAGCGCGCGGTGCTCGCGCACCGCGGTCCGGCGCTGCTGGTCCGCGGGGCGGCGGGCACCGGCAAGACGACGACGGCCCTCGGGCTCGCGGTGGACCGCGTCAGCTCGGGGTCCCTGGCACCGGAGGACGTCCTGCTGCTCGCGCCCACCCGGCGGGCCGCGGCACGCCTCCGGGACGAGCTGTCGGCGCGGCTGGTCCGCACGACGGGTCAGCCTGTGGTCCGGACCGCCGCCTCGGCGGCGTTCTCCGTGCTCCGCGCGCGGGCGTCGCTCCTCGGGGAGCCCCCGCCCGCCCTCATCACCGGCCCGGAGCAGGACCTCGTGCTGGCGGACCTGCTCGAGGGACACGCGGCCGGGGAGGGCGCGGCGGTGCGCTGGCCGGCCTCGGTCCCCCGCGACGCTCTCGGGCTGCGGGCCTTCCGGGACGAGCTCCGTGACCTCCTCATGCGGGCGGCGGAGCGGGGTCTGCGACCGGAGGACCTCGAGCGGCTCGGCCGCCGGCACCACCGGCCCGAGTGGGTCGCCGCCGCGACCGTGTACGACGAGTACCTCGCGGTCACGCGGCTGCGGACCGGGACGCCCGACCTCGGGAGCCGCTTCGACCCGGCCGTCGTCGTCGACGAGGCGGCCGAGGCGCTGCGCGCCTGGGAGCGCGAGGTGCCGGCGGCGGCCCGGCCGCGCTGGTCCCTCGTCGTCGTCGACGACTACCAGGAGGCGACGGCGGCGACCGCGCGGCTGCTGCACGCCGTCGTGGAGGGCGGCGCGGACCTGGTGCTCCTCGCGGACCCCGACAGCGCCGTCCAGACCTTCCGGGGCGCCTCGCCGGGGCTGGTGGACCGCGCGTCGGTCGGGCCGGTGGCGAGCGAGCTCGGCGCGTTCGGCGCGGACGAGCTGACGCTGCCGGTGGTGCGCCGCCACGGCGCTGCGTTGCGCGCCGCCGTCAGCGGCGTGACCCGGCACATCCACGGCCCCGACCGCGCCTCCCGGGTCGCCTCGGCGGCCGAGGACGCCCCGCCCGGTGAGGTCCGGGTGGCGCTCCTGCGCTCACCCGCGCAGGAGGCGGCGTACGTCGCCTCGGTCCTGCGCTCCGCACGGCTGCACGAGGACCTGCCGTGGAACAGGATGGCCGTGATCGTCCGCTCCGGGGCGCAGGTCGGCGAGCTGCGCCGCGCGCTCCTGGGGGCCCAGGTGCCGGTGACCGTGGTCGGCAGCGACCTGCCGCTGCGGGCCGAGCCGGCGGTGCGCCCCCTCCTGCTCGCCGCGGCGTGCGCGATCGCGGTCGAGCCCCCGTCCGCCGACGACGTCGCGACGCTGCTCACCTCACCGCTCGGCGGGCTGGACTCCGTGGGCCTGCGGCGGTTGCGGCGGACGCTGCGCGCCGAGGAGGTCACGCTCGGCGGGGGGAGGGCGAGCGACGCGCTGCTCGTGGAGCTGGTGACCGAGCCCGACCGGGTCGACGCCCTGCCGGCGGCGGTCCGTCGGCCCGTCCGCCGCGTGGTCGACGTCCTGACCGCTGCGGCCCGGGCGGCCCAGGCGGCGGACGCGACGGTGCTCGACGTGCTGTGGGCGGTGTGGGACACGGCGGGGCTGGCGGAGACGTGGCGGCGGGTCGCGCTCGCCGGCGGCCCGGCGGGTGCCCGCGCCGACCGGGAGCTCGACGCCGTCCTGGCCCTGTTCAAGGCGGCCGAGCAGTTCGTCGACCGGTTGCCCCGGGCACCGGTGACCGCCTTCCTGGAGCACCTGCAGTCGCAGGACCTGCCCGCGGACAGCCTGGCCGCCCAGGGTGACACCACGCAGGCGGTCGCCCTGCTCACCGCCGCGGGCGCGGCCGGGGGGGAGTGGGACCTCGTCGTGGTGGCCGGGGTGCAGGAGGGCACCTGGCCGGACCTGCGCCTGCGCGACTCCATGCTCGGCGCCCAGCAGCTCGTCGACCTCCTCGCAGGCCGGGGCGCGCCCGGGACCCAGGACGCCGGGGCAGCCCGGACCGCCGTCCTCGACGACGAGCTGCGCGCCTTCGCGGTGGCGGTCTCCCGCGCGACCACGCGGCTCCTGGTCACCGCCGTCGACGACGCCGACCACCAGCCCTCGGCCTTCCTGGACCTCGTGGACCCGGCGCCCGACGACGACGAGGCGGACCGGGACCGCCACGTGACCGTGCCGGGTTCCCTCGACCTGCGCGGGACGGTCGCCCGCGTCCGGGCGCTGCTGGAGGAGGCCGCCGGCCAGGGTGACGTCGACGGCGCCCACCGTGCCGCCGCGCTGCTCGCTCGCCTGGCCCACGAGGAGGTGCCCGGCGCGCACCCGGACACCTGGACCGGTGTGCGCCCGGACTCCACCGCGGCCCCGCTGTGGGAGCCCGGTGCCACCGTGACCCTCTCGCCGTCCCGGCTCGAGGCGGTGTCCACCTGCGCCCTGCGCTGGGCCCTGGAGGAGGCCGGCGGCCGCCCCGGTCGCTCGGGCGAGCAGTCGCTGGGGACCCTGCTGCACGAGGTCGCCGCCGCGGTGCCCGACGGCGACCAGTCCCGGCTGGAGGAGGAGCTCGACCGCCGGTGGCCGCGCCTCGGGCTCACGGAGGGCTGGATCGCCGCCGCGCAACGCCGCCGGGCCGACAAGATGCTCGACCACCTCGGTCGCTACCTGCGCTCCGGGCACGAGGTCGTCGCGGTCGAGCGGGAGTTCGAGGTCGACCTCGGGGGCGTGGTGCTGCGCGGCGCGGTCGACCGTCTCGAACGCCTCGGGCACGCCGACGACGGCGCGGCGCTCGTCCGCGTCGTCGACCTCAAGACCGGCCGCAGCGCCGCCTCGCAGGACGAGACAGGACGGCACGCCCAGCTGGGCGCGTACCAGGTGGCGGTCGAGGCGGGTGCCTTCGAGGACCTCGTCGGCGGGCCGGCGCGCAGCGCCGGCGCCGCGCTCGTGTACGTCGGCACGACGAACAAGAACGTCACGCTCCGGAACCAGACCGCCCTCGCGGAGGACCCCGAGCCGCAGTGGGCGGCCGCCCTCGTCGAGGAGGTGGCCGGCACCGTGAGCCGCTCCGTCATGGCAGCCCGGGAGAACGCCCTGTGCCGCGTCTGCCCCGTGCGGCGCTCGTGCCCGCTGCAGGACGAGGGCCGGACGGTGGGCGCGTGACCGCCACCACCGGGGCCGTCGGCGGCGCGGGACGTGGTCCGCGTGCGGACGCGCCCCGAGCCCTGAGCGCCGCCGAGATCGCCGAGCGTCTGGGCCAGCACGCGCCCACGCCCGAGCAGGTCGCCGTCATCGAGGCGCCGCTCGAGCCCCTCCTCGTCGTCGCCGGTGCCGGGTCGGGCAAGACGGAGACGATGTCCGCCCGTGTCGTGCACCTCATCGCCAACGGGCTGGTGGCCCCCGACCGGATCCTCGGGCTCACCTTCACGCGCAAGGCCGCCGGCGAGCTGTCCGAGCGCGTGCGTCGGCGGCTGCGGACCCTGCGCCGCCGGGGGATCGGTGCCGAGGGTTCCGCGCTCGTGGCGCCCACCATCTCCACGTACAACGCGTACGCGTCCGGACTGGTCAGCGACCACGCCCTCCGCCTCGGGATCGAGCCCGGGTCCCGGCTGCTCGGCGAGGCCGCGCGCTGGCAGCTCGCCTACGACGTGGTCGAGCACTGGGCCGCCGACCTCGGCCTGGACCTGGCTGCCTCGACCGTGACCGCGGCGGTGCTGGACCTCGCCGGCGCCCTCGGTGAGCACCTGTGCGAGCCCCACCAGCTCCGCGCGGAGGCCGAGCGGCTCGTCGATGTCCTCGCCGCCGTGCCCCCCGGCGACAAGCCCCGCGCCACCCACCGCACGGAGGTGCAGAGGGTCGTCACCTCGCTGCGCGACCGCGCGGCGCTCGTCGACCTCGTCGTGGAGTTCACCGACCGCAAGCGTGCTGGTGACCTCATCGACTTCTCGGACCAGGTCGCCATCGCCGCCCGGCTCGCGCGGGAGGTGCCGGAGGTCGGTCGGACCGAGCGGGACCGGTTCGCCGTCGTCCTCCTCGACGAGTACCAGGACACCTCCGTCGCGCAGCTGCAGCTGCTCGGCCACCTGTTCGGCGGTGCCGGTGAGGGCGCGGGCCACGCCGTCACGGCGGTCGGCGACCCCCACCAGTCGATCTACGGCTGGCGCGGCGCGAGCGCCGGCGGTCTGGAGCGGTTCCCGGAGCAGTTCCCGGTGCGGACGCCGGACGGCAGCCGCCCGGCCCGTGTCCTGGCCCTGTCGACGTCCTGGCGCAACGACCACGCCGTCCTCGCCGCGGCGAACGTCGTCGCCGGCCCCCTGCGCGAACGCAGCCACGGCGTCACCCTCCCCGTCCTCACGGCACGCCCCGGCGCCGGGACGGGCGAGGTCGCGGTGGCGATGCACCCCACGGTCGAGGACGAGGCCCGCGCCGTCGCGGAGTTCGTCGCCGACCGGAGGGCCGCACTCACCGCCGTGCGTGAGACTGAAGCCGTCGCCGGCGGTCCCGCGACCCCGGAGCCGGTCACGGCCGCGGTCCTGTGCCGCAAGCGCTCGCAGTTCGCGCTGCTGCACACGGCGCTGCGTGAGGCGGGGCTCCCCGTCGAGGTCGTCGGCCTCGGTGGACTGCTGAGCACACCGGAGGTGGTGGACCTCGTCGCGACGCTCGAGGTGGTGCACGACCCGGCCCGCGGCGACTCGCTCATGCGCCTCCTGACCGGGCCGCGGCTGCGCCTCGGGATCGCGGACCTCGTCGCTCTCGGGGAGTGGGCCGGGGAGCAGGTGCGCCGCGCCCGGCGCGCCGCGGAGCGTCGGGGCGGCACCGCCGACGGCGGCCGCCCCGGCAACACCGTCGGGGCCCAGGGCACCAACGACGACGACGGCGGAGCCGGCGCCACCGACGGCGGCCGGCCCGGCGCGTCCGGGGTCACCCCGGCGCTCGAGACGGAGCCGGACGTGGTCGACGAGCGCAGCATCGTGGATGCCCTCGACGAGCTGCCGCCGCCGGGCTGGACCAGCGCGCGCGGGCGCAGCCTGTCCGAGGCGGGCCGCGCGCGGCTCGCGGAGCTCGCGACGGTCCTGCGGGCGCTGCGGCAGCAGACGTTCCTGCCGGTCGTCGATCTCGTCGCGGAGACCGAACGGCTGCTCGGCCTCGACATCGAGGTCACCGCCGTCCCCGGCCGGGCGCCCGCCACGGCGCGCGCGAACCTCGACGCCTTCCGGGCCGTGGCCGCCTCGTTCGGGGACGCCGCCGACGTCGCCGGGGTCGGGGCCTTCCTCGCCTGGCTCGACGCCGCCCAGTCGGAGGAGCGCGGGCTCGAGGCCCCCGTCGCGGAGATGGACCCGGGTGCCGTGCAGCTGCTCACGGTGCACGCATCGAAGGGGCTGGAGTGGGACGTCGTCGCCGTGCCCGGCATGGTCGAGGGCACCTTCCCGGACAAGACCAAGACCCACGGCTGGATCACCGAGCGCGGGAGCCTGCCCACCTCCCTGCGTGGGGACCGGGACAGCCTGCCGGAGCTGCGGCTGAGCGGGGTGCAGGACCTCGCGGACCTCCACGGAAGGCTGGAAACGTTCAAGCACGACCACGCCACCCACCTGCGCCTGGAGGAGCGCCGGCTCGCCTACGTCGCCGTCACCCGCGCCCGCAGCCACCTCCTGCTGTCGGGCTCCTGGTGGCGCGACGGGAGCAGGCCGACGACGGCGTCCCCCTTCCTCGAGGACGTGGCGGGAGCGGAGGAGGTCGCCGCCGAACGGTTGACGTGGGCGGAACCTCCGGTCGCCGGCCCGGACGGCACCCCCCCGGTCAAGCCGGAACCGCCGGTGGTGGAGCCGCCGACGTGGCCGCTCCTGGCCCCCCTCGGTCCGGCTCGTCAGGAGCGCGTCCTGCGCGCCGCCCAGGCCGTGCTCGACGCCCTCCGCACCGGATCCGTCCCGGCGGAGGACCCTGTGGGGGTCGCCGCCCACGTCGGCGGACCGCCGCGCCGCCGGGACGACGAGCTCGACCGGCTCGAGGCCCTCGTCGACGTCCTGCTCGACGAACGCCGCCGGCAGCGCGCCGAGCGGTCCACCGTCGGTCTGCCCGCCCACCTGTCGGCCTCGGCCGTCGTCCGGCTCGCGGCCGACCGCCAGGAGTTCGCGCGCCAGCTGCGCCGCCCCGTGCCGACGGCGCCGTCCGTCCACGCCCGGCGCGGCACCGCCTTCCACGCCTGGGTCGAGCAGTGGTTCGGGCGGGCCGCGCTCGTGGACCTCGACGCCCTCCCCGGCGCCGACGACGACTCGGCGACCGACGACGCGGCCCTCGCCGCGCTGCAGCGCACCTTCCTCGCCTCGCAGTGGGCCGCGCGGACGCCCTTGGCGATCGAGGTCGACGTCGAGACGCCCGTCGGCGGGCTGGTCGTCCGCTCCCGCATCGACGCGGTGTTCCCCGAGCCGGGCGGCGTCGTCGTCGTCGACTGGAAGACCGGGCGGCCGCCGACGGACCCGGACGCGCTGCGGACGCGCGTGCTCCAGCTCGGCCTGTACCGACTGGCGTGGTCGCGGTGGCGCGGGACGCCGCTGGACCAGGTCGCGGCGGCGTTCTACTACGTGGGCAGCGGCGAGACGTTGCGACCCGACCGGCTGCCCGACGCCGACGAGCTCGACGCGATCATCCGCGGAGGAGGCTGGACCCCCTAGGCGGACCGGTCGTCGCCGCGGTCAGCGTCCGCGGTCCGCCTGGTCGCCGTCGTCG
>NZ_CAMPHH010000063.1 GCF_946885855.1 uncultured Actinotalea sp.
TGCCTAGAGTGGTCGCCGCAGCCCGTCCCGGCCCCGAGGAGCCCGCCCCGTGACCTACGCCCAGCACATCTCCGAGCTCGTCGGCGGCACGCCGCTCGTGCAGCTGACGTCCGTGACGCAGGGCCTCGCGGCGACCGTGCTCGCCAAGGTCGAGTACCTCAACCCCGGTGGCTCGGTGAAGGACCGTATCGCCCAGAAGATGATCGAGGCCGCTGAGGCCTCGGGCGAGCTGCGTCCCGGCGGCACGATCGTCGAGCCGACCAGCGGCAACACGGGTGTCGGCCTGGCCCTCGTCGCGCAGCGCAGGGGCTACCGCTGCGTCTTCGTCTGCCCGGACAAGGTCTCCCAGGACAAGCGTGACGTCCTCACCGCGTACGGTGCCGAGGTCGTCGTGACGCCGACGGCGGTCCACCCGGAGGACCCGCGGTCGTACTACTCGGTCTCGGACCGCCTCGCGCGGGAGATCCCGGGCGGCTGGAAGCCGAACCAGTACGTCAACGCCAACGGCCCGGCCAGCCACTACGAGTCGACCGGCCCGGAGATCTGGCGGGACACCGACGGCACCGTCACGCACCTCGTCGCCGGGGTCGGCACGGGCGGCACCATCACCGGCACGGGCCGGTACCTCAAGGACGTCAGCGCCGACCGCGCCGCCGAGCACGGCGGGCGGGTCCGCGTCGTCGGTGCGGACCCGGCCGGCTCGGTGTACTCCGGTGGCGACGGCCGCCCCTACCTCGTCGAGGGCGTCGGCGAGGACTTCTGGCCCGGGGCGTACGACCCGTCGGTCCCGGACGAGGTCATCCCCGTCACGGACGCCGAGTCCTTCGCGATGACGCGCCGGCTCGCCCGCGAGGAGGGCCTGCTCGTCGGCGGCTCCTGCGGCATGGCGGTCGTGGCGGCGTTGCGTCTCGCGGAGCGGCTGCAGCAGGAGGACCCGGCGGAGGCGGCGCGCGCCACGATCGTCGTCATCCTGCCCGACGGCGGACGCGGCTACATGTCCAAGATCTTCTCCGACCGGTGGATGCAGGAGCACGGCTTCCTCGCGGAGGAGGGCGCCGACGGCGCCGCGGCGACCGGCGCGGGCAGCGTGCGGGCGGTCGCGGACGCCGTCGTCGCGCGACGGGGCGGCGCGTTCCCGCACGCGCGGGCGGACGGGACGGTCGCGGACGCCGTCGTCGCGCTGCGCGAGCACGGGCTGCCGGCCCTGCCCGTCGTCACCGCGGCGCCCCCGGTCAAGCTCGGTGAGGTCGCCGCGTCCGTCACCGAGCGGGGGCTCTTGCAGCGCCTCGCCGACGGGACGGCGGCGGCCGGTGACGCGCTGGCGGACCACCTGGAGCCGGCGCTGCCGCTCGTCGGGCACCGTCAGAGCGTGGCGTCGCTGCGAGCCGCGCTGACGGCGGCGGAGGTGGTCGTCGTGACCGCCGACGGCGACCCGGTGACCGTCCTCGGGCGGGCCGACCTCCTCGCCGACCTGACCGGGTGACGGCGCCTGTCGCCGACGTCCTCGAGAGCGAGGCGGCGGCCCTCGCGGTCGCCCTCGGGCGGGCCTCGGAGCAGGACGCCGGCCGGGCGACGCGCTGCGCCCCGCTGACCGTCGCCGCTCTGCTCGGGCACGTGCGGGTCACCCTCCGCGCCCTGGGCCCGATGCTCGCGGCGCCGGAGCCGGAGCGCGAGCCCCGTCCTGCAGGCCCCGGCGTTGCCGTCAGGGTCGGGGCGGCGGAGTACTACCGGCCGGACGGGCGGTTCTCGCCCGAGACGGATGCCCGGCGGCTCGCCGCCGCCGTCGCGGCGGGGGCGGAGCACCCCGCGCTGCCCGCCCAGGTCGCCGCCTGGGGCGCCGAGGTCGCGGTGCTCCTCGCCGCGGTGCGGCAGGGGGACCGCGGTGAGGACCGGCTCGTGGTGACGCGGCACGGGGACGTCATGGTGCTCGCCGACTTCCTCGTCACCCGGGTGCTCGAGGTGGCGGTGCACGGGATCGACCTCGCGGACGCGCTCGGCGCCCCGCGCTGGACCACGGCCGCCGCGGCGACCCTCCTTCGCGCGCTGCACCTGGACGGTCCGCTGCCCGAGGGCGTCGCCGACGACGTCGCGTTCCTCGGCCTGGTCACCGGCCGGGACCCGGCGTCACCGCTGCAGCGGGAGGCGCTGAGCCGCGCAGGCGTCCGTCTTCTCGTCCTCGCGGGCTGACCCTCCGGCCCCGCCACCCGGCGGGCCGGCCGGCCCGCTCACCCGGCTGAGCCGGCTCGCCCCGACCCGCTGGTCACCGCGCGCTCCCGGTCACGGCCGCGTGGTAGAACGGCTCGCCACCGGCAGCGATGCCGGTCGTGCCCGACGACGCCCGAGGAGATGCCGTGCCCCTGGTCGACCTGCCCGTCGAGGAGCTGCGGGCGTACCGCGCACCGCTCACCGAGCCGGAGGGGCTGGACGAGTTCTGGTCGCGCACGCTCGCCGAGACCCGCGCCCACGACCTGGCGCTGCGCACGGAGCGCGTCGACGTCGGCCTGCCGCTCGTGGAGGTCCTCGACGTGACGTTCGCCGGGTTCGGCGGTCACCCGGTCAAGGCGTGGCTGACGCGGCCCGCCGGCGCGACGGGGGACCTGCCGGCCGTCGTCGAGTACCTGGGCTACGGCGGCGGCCGCGGGCTGCCCCACGAGCACCTGCTCTGGGCCGCGGCGGGGTACGCGCACCTGGTCATGGACACCCGTGGTCAGGGCAGCGGCTGGGGGTCGGGAGGGGCGACGGCCGACCCGGTCGGCGCGGGCAACGCGACCCCCGGGGTGATGACGCGGGGGATCGAGGACCCGCACGACCACTACTACCGCCGGCTGTTCACCGACGGCGTCCGCGCGGTCGAGGCGGTGCGGGCGGTCGACGGCGTCGACGCGACGCGGGTCGGCGTCAAGGGCATCAGCCAGGGCGGGGGGATCGCGCTCGCGGTCGCCGGCCTGGTCCCTGACCTGGTCGCCGTCATGCCCGACGTGCCGTTCCTGTGCCACGTGCGCCGCGCGCTGGACGTCACGGACGCCTACCCGTACCAGGAGCTCGCGGTGTACCTGTCGGTGCACCGGGACCGCGTGGACACCGTGCTGCGCACGTTCGACCACCTCGACGGGCTGCACCTCGGCCGTCGGGCGACGGCCCCGGCGCTGTTCTCCGTCGCCCTGCGCGACCGCACCTGCCCGCCGTCCACGGTCTACGCCGCGCACAACCACTACGGCGAGCTGACGGGGGAGCGCACGGGTTCGCGGCCGTCGGCGGAGATGGTCGAGTACCCCTTCAACCAGCACGAGGGCGGTCAGCAGCACCAGCTCGCGCGGCAGCTGCGCTGGTTCGCCGACCGGCTCTGACCACCGGCCAGGAGGCGCGACCCGGCACACCGCGCTCGGCACGCCACCCCCGGCCGGCCTTCCGGCCCGCGTGCGCGCTGCCGCGACCGGCCCGGCACGGGCACGGCGGGTCGGGGCGGCGCGCATGCGGCACGATGGACGACGGCCGCGCGCGCCCCGCGTGGCGAACCGACACGAGAGGCGACCCATGCCCGAGAACCTGCCCACCGCGTCCGGCTCCTTCGGGGACAAGCCCGTCCTGACGTTCCCCGACACGCCGGCTCCGCACGACCTCGCCGTCCAGGTGCTCCACCAGGGCGCCGGCGACACGGTCGAGGCCGGGGACGACATCGAGGTCCACTACTACGGCCAGGTGTGGGGCGGCCGGATGTTCGACAACAGCTACGACCGCGGCTCGTCGATCTCCTTCGGCATCGGTGTCGGTCAGGTCATCGCCGGCTGGGACGAGGGCCTGGTCGGCAAGCAGGTCGGCTCGCGGGTGCTCCTGTCGATCCCGCCGCACCTCGGCTACGGCGAGCGCGGCATGCCTGCCGCGGGCATCGGCGGCACCGACACCCTCGTGTTCGTCGTCGACATCGTCGGCACGCGGCACTGACGCCCGGCCCGCGCGGTCGGACGGCCCGGGTCCCGTGGGACCCGGGCCGTCGCCGTCCCGGTCCGCCGACGACGCGCCGCCGACGACGCGCCGACGCGGCGGGTCGTCGCCCGGGGACGCGCGGAGTGTGGCGGGCGGCCGCTCGGTGTGCCGGGACGGCGGCCGGACGCGCCCCGGGTCAGCCGATGAGCCCGTGCCGCTCCAGGAAGGCGTTGTGGAAGCGGCCGTTCGGGTCGAGGCGCGCCGCGAGGTCGCGGGCGTCGTCGAAGCGCGGGTAGGCGGCGCGCAGGGCGGTCGGGGAGCCGGCCCCCGTCGCGGTGAAGAGCTTGCCCCAGTGCGGGCGCGGGGCGAACGGTGCGAGCGCCTCCTCGACCTCGACCAGCAGGGCGGTGACGGCCTCCGTGTCCTGTCGCCAGGTGAAGTGCAGGCCGACGGTGGGGCGCCCGTACGCGCCGCTGAGCCAGAGGTCGTCGGCGGCCATCGTGCGGACCTCGGAGACGAGGAGGACCTCCGCCAGGCGCGGTCCGAGCCGGCGCAGGGCCTCGATCGCGTCGACGGCGTGCGCGCGGGCGAGCAGGTACTCCGACTGCAGCTCCTCGCCGTGGCTGGGGGTGTGCTCCATCCGGAAGTGCGAGAGGCGCTCGTGCCACGGCCCCGGTACGGCGAGCTGGTCCGTGGTGCTGGCCGGGTCCACCCCGACCAGCGGGTGCATCGCGACCGCGGACCGTGCCGTGCCCAGCAGGTGGGGCCGGGGCTCCCACACGGGGGTGACGCGGCTCTTGCGCCACACCTGCGCGACCGTCGGGGCGCGCCAGTCGGTGAAGAGGCTCACGCTGTCCGCGCTGCCGGTCACCGCGTCGAGGTCGGCGAGCACCGCGTCCCACGGCACGTCGGGGTAGACCTCCTGGGCCACGTCGAACGTCGGCTCGACCGCGAGCGTCACCGCGGTGACGACCCCGAAGGCCCCGAGCCCCACGACGACGGCGTCCAGGGGCACGTCCGGCCGGTGGGTGCGCGGTGCGGCGTCGTCGGCCGGTGCCTGCGCGGCGCCGACGGTCACCAGCTCGCCGTCGGCGGACACCAGCTCCAGCCCGCGGACCGCGGTCGCGAGCGTCCCGCTCCGGTCGCCCGAGCCGTGCGTCCCCGTCGCCACGGCGCCGGCGACGGAGAGGTGCGGGAGGGAGGCGAGGTTGTGCACGGCCCAGCCGGCGCCGTGCAGCACCGGCGCGAGCGCGCCATAGCGCAGGGCGGCCGGGACCCGGACGGTCCGGGCCGCCGCGTCGACCTCGACCGCTCCGGGCAGCCGGTCGAGGCAGACGAGGGCGTCGCCGTCGGCCACGTCCGTGAACGAGTGCCGGCTCCCGAGCGCGCGGACCCGCGGCTCGGCGACGACGACCTCGCGCAGCTCCTCGAGCGAACGCGGCTCGTGCAGGCGCGCGGCGCGGTACGTGAGGTTCCCCGCCCAGTTGCGTCCGGCGCCGGGCGCGTGCCCGTCACCGGTCGTCGTCGTGTCGTCAGAGCTCATGAGCCACCCACCAGTCCGGTCTCGTAGGCCAGGACCACCGCCTGGACCCGGTCGCGCACGCCGAGCTTCGCCAGGATGCGACCGACGTGCGTCTTCACCGTGGCCTCCGACAGGACGAGGCGCTCGGCGATCTCGGCGTTGGACAGGCCCTCCGCGACCGTCCGGAGCACCTCGAGCTCGCGCGGCGTGAGGTCGGCGAGGCGGGCGTCCGGGCCGGCGGCGCCGTCCCCGGTCGCGCCCGCCCGGGGGAGACGGTCCGAGAAGAGGTCGAGCATCCGACGGGTCACGCGCGGGGAGACGACCGCGTCACCGGAGGCGACGGCGCGGATCGCCGCGACCAGCTCGGGGGGCCGGGCGTCCTTGAGCAGGAAGCCGGCGGCACCGGCGCGCAGGGCCGCGAAGGCGTACTCGTCGAGGTCGAAGGTCGTCAGGACCAGCACGCGCGTGCCCGGGTGCTCGGCCACGATCCGCTCGGTGGCCTCGATCCCGTTCATCCCGGGCATCCGGACGTCCATGAGGACGACGTCGGGCCGCAGCGCGGCCACCTGGGTGAGCGCGCTGCGGCCGTCGGCGGCCTCCCCGACGACCTCGAGGTCGTCCTCGGCCTCGAGGACGAGACCGAATCCCATGCGCAGCAGGGCCTGGTCGTCCACGAGCAGCACGCGCACGCGCGCCGGTGTCGTCATGTCCTCGCCCCCTGGCTGCCCTCCGCCGTGCCGGTCACGGGTTCGCCGACCGTCTCGGGGACGGCGGTGACCGCGGCGGCGTCCGTGCCCTCCCAGGGTAGCCAGGCCGTGACGCGCCACCCGTCGGCGTACGGGCCGGCCTCCAGCCGACCGCCGTACGCCGCCACCCGCTCACGCATGCCGATGAGACCCTGACCGGCCCCGCCCGCCGGCTCGCGCGGCACGGTCGCGCCGAGGTCCGTCACCTCGACGACGACGCCGCCGTCCTCGCGGCGCAGCACGAGGTCGACCGCCTCCGTCCCGGGCGCGTGCCGCAGGGCGTTGGTGAGCGACTCCTGCGCGATGCGGAAGACGGCGAGCTGCAGCCCGCCGTCCGGGGGCAGCGGTGTCCCGAGGCCGGTCGTCCGCACGGGCAGCCCCGCGGTGCGGAAGCGCTCGACGAGCCCGGCGAGGTCGAGCCCACCGGGCTGGGGCTCCAGCGGCGCGTCGTCGCCCTGCAGCACGCCGAGGATGCGCCGCATGTCCGCGAGGGCGGACCGCCCCGTGTCCGACAGCTCGTCGAGGGCCGCCCGCGCCCGTTCCGGGGAGCGGTCGAGGGCGGCGGTGGCACCGTCGGCCAGGGCGATCATGACGGAGACGCTGTGGGCGACGACGTCGTGCATCTCCCGCGCGATGCGTGCCCGCTCGCCCGCGAGCGCGAGCTCGGCCTGCCGGTCGCGCTCGCGCGCCACGGCGTTGGCGCGCTCGACCAGGTCCGCCAGGTGGAGCCGACGGTTCCGGACGCTCGTGCCGATCGCCATCGCCGCCAGGGCGAAGACGAGCATCCCCGAGACGTCCGCGACCCGGCCCTGCGGTGAGAACGGCGCGTCGGGGACCAGGACCTCCCGGTCACCGATCGCCAGGGTGGTCGCCGCGACGAGGGCGATCGCCACGCCGGCCGTCGTCCACGCGACGCGACCGGGCCGGAGGGAGGCGACGGCGTAGAGCCCGAGCGCCAGGGCGAGGTCGTACCCGTTGAGCGTGTCGGCGACGACCATCGTCGCGGCCGCGAGGACGGCGAGGGCGACCGCGACGAGCTCGGGCGCACGCCGCCGGGCGACGAGGGTCGCGCTCCCGGCCAGCACCAGCGCGATCGTGGCGGGGACGGGTCGGTCGGGCCGCGGGTCGAAGAAGGCCGTCAGGACCGCAGGGACGGTGAACCACGCGACGACGACGGCGTCCATGACGCCCGGGTGCCGGCGGAAGAACGAGCGGACGCCGCCGGCCCGCTGGGCGTTGTGCACCGTCAGCGGCGGTGCGAGCGGCGGCGCGACCGGTGACACGGCGGGCACCGTCGTCGGGCGCCCGCGCGCGTCACCGGTCGTGCTCATGCGCTCCAGCCTCGCAGGTGTCGTGGCCCGGTGCGCCGGGTCAGGCGTCCCGTCGGCGCAGCAGGAGGGCCGCCGTGCCGACGAGGACCACGACCCAGGCGACCATGACGCCGTAGCCCTGCCACGGGGTGAGCACCGCGCCCTCGTTCATCGTGTCGAGCATCGCCAGCATGGACTCGTCGTACATGATCCGGGCACCCGCCGTGGCCGGCAGGAACGGGCTCACGATCTCGAAGAACCGCTGGGGCATGAGCACGAAGACGTTCTCGACCACGAGCAGCAGGCCGATGACCGAACCGATCGCCCCGGCAGTGGTGCGCAGCAGCGCCCCGAAGCCGAAGCCGAGCAGCGCGACGGCCGTGAGGTACAGCGGCAGCCCGAGCGCCATCCGCACGGTCTCACCGTCGGACAGGTCCAGGGTCGCCCCGAGGCTGTCGTGGAAGGGCAGCGTGGTCACGTAGGACAACGCCATGGACACGAGGGCGACGACGAAGGTCACGAGACCGAGGACGAGCGCCTTCGCCACGAGCGTGGGGAGGCGCCGGGGCACCGCGGCGAACGTCGAGCGGACCATGCCGGTCGTGTACTCCGTGGTGACCGTGAGGACGCCCAGGACGGCGACGACGAGCTGGGCCATGGACACGCCCGAGGTCAGCAGGCTCACGACGTTCGTCGTGTCGGGTGCTCCCTCGGCACCCTCGGGAGCCATGGAGATCCCCCACGCGAGCAGGGTGTTGATGCCGACCATCGCGGCGATCGTGGCGGCGATGGTCCAGACGGTCGAGCGCACCGTGCGGAACTTGATCCACTCGGACGCGACGACGCGCGGGAAGGTCACGGGTCGGACAGGGGTGCGAGCGGCCCCGCCGGCGGCGGGTGCCGTGGTCGTGGTGGTGGGGGCGGTCGTGGTCATCGCAGGGCGCTCTCTGTCGTCGGCGCGGCGGCGCCGGTCCGGGTGGGGTCGTGGGAGCCGCGGTCGCCGGCCACGGACGGGTCGGCGTGGTACTCGACCTCGTCCGCGGTGAGCTGGAGGTAGGCGTCCTCGAGCGACCCGCGGACGGGGGTCAGCTCGTGCAGCGCGATCCCGGCCGCAGCGGCCGCGTCGCCGATGGCGGGGGCCGTGCCGCCCGAGACCTCGAGCAGCTCACGCTCGGGAGACGTCACCGCCAGACCCTGGCGGCGCAGCAGCTCCTCGAGCTCGCCGGCCCGCGGGCTGCGGACGCGGACCGTGGTGCCGGCCGCGCGGCCGACGATGTCCTGCACCGGTGCGTCGGCGAGCAGTCGGCCCCGCCCGACGACGACGACGTGGTCCGCCGTGACCGCCATCTCGCTCATGAGGTGGCTGGACAGGAACACCGTCCGGCCCTGGCCCGCGAGGTACTTGACGAGGTTGCGGACCCACAGCACGCCCTCGGGGTCCAGGCCGTTGACCGGCTCGTCGAGGATCAGTGTCGCGGGGTCCCCGAGCAGCGCCGAAGCGATGCCCAGGCGCTGGCCCATGCCGAGGGAGAAGCCCCCGACGCGCTTGCGCGCCACCGGTCCGAGCCCGGTCATCTCGATGACCTCGTCGACCCGCTTGCGGCTGATGCCGTGCGTCGCGGCCATGGCGAGCAGGTGGTTCTGCGCCGTCCGGCCGGTGTGCACCGCCTTGGCGTCCAGCAGCGCGCCGACCTCCTGCAGCGGCGCGCGGTGCTCGGCGTAGCGGCGTCCGTTCACGGTCACGCTGCCGGCGGTGGGCCGGTCCAGGCCGACGACCATGCGCATCGTCGTCGACTTCCCGGCGCCGTTGGGGCCGAGGAAGCCGGTCACCTTGCCCGGCTGGACGGTGAACGTCATGTCGTCCACCGCCGTCTTCGAGCCGTATCTCTTGGTCAGGCCCTGAGCCTGGATCATCCGTGTCCCTCCTTGGTTCGACACCTCGAACCTAGGCGCGGGCCCTGCCACACCGGCACCGACCACGGGCGTAACTTGCGCGCCCGTGGACGTACCTCTCACGGATGACGCCCTCCGCCTCGCGGCGGGTGCGGACCGCGAGGGGGAGGGCGCCGGCGGAGCCCGGGGACGCCTCAGGAGGGCATCGGGCAGGCGACTCCCGTGGCGTGGACCGGGCAGTACCCGTTCGGCACCTTGTGCAGGTACTGCTGGTGGTAGTCCTCGGCGTACCAGAACGTCCCGGCGTCCTGCGCCGGCCGGATCTCCGTGGTGATGTCGCCGTAGCCGTGGCGGCGCAGCTCGGGCGCGTAGAGCTCGCGCGTGCTGCGGGCGAGCTCGGCCTGCTCCGGGGTCGTGGTGAAGACCGCGGAGCGGTACTGGGTGCCGACGTCGTTGCCCTGGCGGAAGCCCTGCGTCGGGTCGTGCAGCGTCCAGAAGTGCCGCAGCAGCTCGGCCGTCGGCAGACGCTCGGGGTCGTAGGCCACCATGACCGTCTCCGTGTGCCCGGTCAGCGCCGAGCACACCTCGTCGTAGGTCGGGTTCTCGGTGTACCCGCCCTGGTAGCCGGCTGCGGTCGTCACGACTCCGGGCTGCTGCCACATCTCCTTCTCCGCGCCCCAGAAGCAGCCCATCGCCAGGTACAGCACCTGCGTCCCCTCGGGCCACGGACCGCGCAGGGGCGTGCCGAGGACGGCGTGGGTCTCGGGCACGGTGTACACGGGCTCCGGGCGGCCCTTGAGGGCGCGCTCGGGCGTGACCATCGTGGTGCGCATCGTCGAGCCGAACAGCGATCCGAACACGGTCGGTTCCCTCCTGCAGGTGGCGGTCGGGCGTCGTCCTCGTGAACACCCGACGACGGCGCCGCTGTTCCCGTTCCGCGCCTGTCGGTGGCGCCCTCTAGCCTGGGCGCGTGACCTCATCGACGCCGCACGACTGGACCGACGCAGGCTTCGCCACCCGGGCCATCCACGCGGGCCAGGACCCGGACCCGGCCACGGGCGCCGTCGTGCCGCCCATCCACCAGGTCTCCACGTACAAGCAGGACGGCGTCGGCGGCCTGCGGGGCGGGTACGAGTACTCGCGCTCGGCCAACCCGACGCGGACCGCCCTGGAGTCCGCCCTGGCCGCCGCGGAGCGCGGCGCGCGGGGCTTCGCCTTCGCGTCCGGTCTCGCCGCCGAGGACACCCTGCTGCGCGCGGTGCTGCGACCGGGCGACCACCTCGTCGTGCCGGACGACGCGTACGGCGGCAGCTACCGCCTCATCGCGCGGGTGTTCGCGCCGTGGGGCGTGGAGCACACCCCGGTCGACCTCGCCGACCTCGACGCCGTCGCCGCGGCGATCCGGCCGGGTCGCACCAAGGTCGTGTGGGTCGAGACGCCGACCAACCCGCTGCTGGGCGTCAGCGACATCGCGGCGGTCGCCGCCCTCGCCTCGGCGGCCGGGGCCGTGCTGGTGGTGGACAACACCTTCGCGACGCCGTACCTGCAGCAGCCCCTCGCCCTGGGCGCCGACGTCGTCGTGCACTCCACCACGAAGTACATCGGCGGGCACAGCGACGTCGTCGGTGGCGCGCTCGTGGTGCGTGACGGGGCCCAGCTCCCCGTCGGCCTCGAGGGACCGACGGGCACGACCGACCTGGCCGACGCCGTCGCGTTCCACCAGAACGCCTCCGGAGCCGTGGCAGGGCCGTTCGACGCCTGGCTGACGCTGCGGGGCCTGCGGACGCTCGCCGTGCGGATGGACCGGCACTGCGCCAACGCCGACGCGGTCGCCCGGTTCCTCGAGGGCCACGACGCGGTGACCCAGGTGATCTACCCCGGTCTGCCGTCGCACGCCGGTCACGAGCTGGCCGCCCGGCAGATGTCCGGCTTCGGCGGGATGGTCTCCTTCCGGGTCGGCAGCCGCGCGAAGGCCCTCGAGGTCTGCGCCCGCACCCGGGTGTTCACGCTCGCCGAGTCCTTGGGCGGTGTCGAGTCGCTCATCGAGCACCCGGGCCAGATGACCCACGCCTCGGTCGCCGGGTCCCCGCTGGAGGTGCCGGACGACCTCGTGCGCCTGTCGGTGGGGATCGAGGACGTCGCCGACCTCGTCGCCGACCTCGGCCAGGCCCTCGCATGACCGCACCGGCAGGTGGGGGTCCGGCGGCGCGCCCGGTCCCCGAGACGGTCCCCCGGTCGGTCCAGGTCGCCGCGGCGTGGTCGTGGCGGCTCCTCGTCATCGCGTTCGGGCTGGCCGTGATCGTGCTGGGGCTCTCGCTCGGCAAGGTCATCTGGGTGCCGGTGGTGATCGCGCTCCTCCTCACGGTCCTGCTCCAGCCGGTCGCCGACTGGCTGGTCCGCGTGGCCCGGGTGCCCCGCGCCCTCGCCGCCGCCGTGTGCGTGCTCGGGCTCGTGGGGGCCGTCGGCGGCTTGCTCACGCTCGTCGGACGCCAGCTCGCGATGGGCATCGGCGAGCTCTACGGCCAGGCCCAGCAGGGCTTCAGCGAGCTCCTCGCCTACCTCGCCGAGAGCCCGCTCGGCATCGACGCGGAGCAGATCCAGGCCTACCTGGACCAGGCTCTGGAGCAGGTGCAGGCGAACAGCGACTCCATCGTGTCCGGTGCGCTCGCCGTCACCGCGACGGTGGGCAGCGTCCTCGCCGGCGCGATCATCGCGCTGTTCGTCCTGCTGTTCTTCCTCAAGGACGGCCCGGTCATCGGCGCGTGGCTCGTCCGGCTGCTCCCGCACGGCGCACGGCACCGCACCTGGGAGGCGTCCCGGCGCGGCCTGGTGACCCTGTCGTCGTACGTGCGGGCCCAGATCCTCGTGGCGTTCGTCGACGCGATCGGCATCGGCCTGGGCGCGGCCATCCTCGGGCTGCCGCTCGTCGTTCCTCTCACCGTGCTCGTCTTCCTGGCCTCGTTCATCCCCTTCGTCGGGGCGATCGCGACCGGCGCCATCGCGGTGCTCGTCGCCCTCGTCGACCAGGGCCCCGGCGCGGCGGTGATCATGCTGCTCATCGTGCTGGGCGTGCAGCAGCTCGAGGGCAACGTGCTGCAGCCGCTGCTCCTGGGGCACGCGGTGTCGCTCCACCCGGTGGCGGTGCTGCTGGCGGTGACCGCCGGGTCGCTCACCGCGGGCATCCTCGGCGCGCTCCTTGCCGTCCCGCTCGCCGCGACGGTCAACACGGTCGTCCTCTACCTGCACGGCAACGACAAGTTCCCCTGGCTCGGACGCGACCCCGACGGGCTGGACCAGCGCCTCGCGGCCCTCGCGACACCCCCGCCGGAGCCGCGCCGCCTCACGGCGGCACGGCCCGCCCGCGGGTCCTCCGTCGCGCCGCAGGACGTCGCGGCGGGCCGCGCCGACGGCGCCTCAAGCGACCGCGCCGCCGGCGGGCCGACGGCCACGGCCGTGCGGGAGGGGGACGGCGCGTGACCGTCCTCCCCGTCGGCCCCGAGGACGTCGCGGCCGCGGCACGGCTGGTCGAGCCGGTCGTGCGCCGCACACCGGTGCTGGACAGCAGGGCGGTGTCCGGGCTCGCCGGCGGACCGGTCCTCCTCAAGTGCGAGAACCTGCAGCGTTCGGGCTCGTACAAGGTGCGCGGGGCGTTCGTGCGCCTGGCCCGCATGTCCGAGGCCGAGCGGTCCCGGGGCGTCGTCGCCGCGAGCGCCGGGAACCACGCCCAGGGCGTCGCCCTCGCGGCGGGACGGCTGGGCGTCGAGGCCACGGTCTTCATGCCCCAGGGCGCCGCTCTGCCCAAGGTCGCGGCGACCCAGCAGTACGGCGCGCGGGTCGAGCTCGGCGGGGAGTCCGTGGATGAGGCCCTCGCCCGGGCGCGGGAGCACGCCGAGCGCACCGGGGCGGTCCTCGTGCACCCGTTCGACCACCCGGACGTCGTCGCGGGCCAGGGCACGGTCGGGCGCGAGATCCTCGAGCAGGTCCCGCAGGTGCGCACGATCATCGTTCCCGTCGGGGGCGGCGGTCTGGCGGCCGGGATCGTGGCGGCCCTGGGCGACGACCACCCGGACGTCGAGGTCGTGGGCGTCCAGGCGGCCGCCGCCGCGGCCTACCCGCCCTCGCTCGAGGCCGGACGCCCGCTCGCGGTGCCGCTGCGCTCGACCATGGCGGACGGGATCGCCGTCGGCCGTCCGGGAGAGGTGCCCTTCGCCCTCCTGAGCGGCCGGCACGTCCCCGTCCGGACGGTGTCGGAGGAGGACCTCTCGCGCGCGCTGCTCATGCTCCTCGAACGGTCCAAGACCGTGGTCGAGCCGGCCGGTGCGGCCGGCGTCGCGTCGATCCTGGCCGGTCACCCGGTGCGGACCCCCGCCGTCGTGGTGCTCTCCGGCGGCAACATCGACCCCCTGCTCCTGCTCCGCGTCGTCCGGCACGGCCTGGTGTCCGCCGGCCGGTACCTGCAGCTGCGGGTGCGCGTGGACGACCGCCCCGGTCGGCTGGCGGCGATGGTCGGCGAGGTCGCC
>NZ_CAMPHH010000064.1 GCF_946885855.1 uncultured Actinotalea sp.
GGTGACACGGCGCACCAGGACCACGACGACACGCTCGC
Source organism: uncultured Actinotalea sp. (assembly GCF_946885855.1). The sequence continues at coordinate 39 of NZ_CAMPHH010000064.1, forward strand.
CTCGGCCCCGCAGGAGCCGCTGCCGGTCCTGCACGTCCGCGGCCGCGTCGTCCTCGGCGACGACCAGGAGGCCGACGGGCTGTGGGTGGTCGGCGGTCGCGTGACGTTCGTTCCGCCGCGCGGGCGGCGCTCCGCGGACGTCGTGAAGGTCGAGGGCTGGGCGGTCCCGGGGCTCGTCGACCTGCACTGCCACATCGGGCTCGGTCCCGACGGGCCGGTCGACCGCGCCACCGCCGAGGCCCAGGCCCGGACGGACCGCGACGCCGGGACGCTCCTCGTCCGCGACGCGGGCTCGCCCAGCGACACCCGGTGGATCGACGACCGCCCCGACCTGCCGCGCGTCGTCCGGGCCGGCCGGCACCTCGCCCGGACCAAGCGCTACCTGCGCGGGTACGGCCGCGAGCTGGACGCCGTCGGCGACCTGCCCGGCGCGGTGGCCGAGGAGGCCGCGCGCGGGGACGGCTGGGTCAAGGTCGTCGCCGACTGGATCGACCGGGACCTCGGGGCCGACGCCGACCTCACGCCGCTGTGGCCGGACGACGTGCTGGCGCAGGCCGTCCGGGTCGCGCACGACGCGGGCGCCCGCGTGACCGCCCACACCTTCGCCACGGAGGCGCTGCCGGGCCTGCTCGCCGCGGGCGTCGACTGCCTCGAGCACGGGACCGGCCTGACCCCGTCGATGATCGACGAGGTGGCGCGCCGCGGGATCCCGGTCGTGCCGACGCTGGTCCAGGTGGCCAACTTCGCCGGTTTCGCCGAGCAGGCGGGGGACCGCTTCCCCCGCTACGCGGCCCGGATGCGCGCGATGCACGAGCGCCGCTACCAGCACGTGCGCGACCTGCACGAGGCGGGGGTCCGCCTGCTGCTGGGCTCCGACGCGGGCGGCACCATCGCGCACGGTCGCCTGCCCGACGAGGCGGCCGAGGTCGCGCGCGCCGGGGTGCCCGCGGTCGACGTCGTCGCGGCGGCCAGCTGGCGCGCCCGCGAGCTCCTCGGCGCCCCCGGCCTGGAGGAGGGCGCCCCGGCGGACCTCGTCGTCTACCCGGCGGACCCGCGCCAGGACGTCGCGGTGCTGCGGGCGCCGCGGGCCGTGGTGCTCCGCGGTCGCCTCGCGGCCTGAGGGCCGGCCGAGGGGCGGCGGAGGGCGCGCACCCGGGCCGCCCCGGGGCGCCGTCGGCGGCGGGGACGGCCAGACTGGGCCCATGACCGAGCGTCGACCCGCGGCCGTGCCGACCCCGTCCGCCACGCCGGAGCAGCGGCTGGACGCGCTGCCGTTCACGCGCCGCCACGGCCGTCTGGTCGTCGGGTCCGGCATCGGCTGGGCGCTCGACGCGATGGACGTCGGGCTCATCGCCTTCGTCATCGCGGCGTTGCGGGTCCAGTGGGACCTGTCCGCGGCGCAGATGTCCTGGATCGCCTCCGTCGGGTTCGTCGGGATGGCGGTCGGGGCTAGCGTGGGCGGCCTGCTGGCGGACCGCATCGGGCGGCGCCAGGTGTTCGCCCTGACCCTGCTGGTCTACGGGCTGGCGACGGGCGCGTCGGCGCTCGCCACGTCCGTCGCCGCGCTCATGCTCCTCCGGTTCGTCGTCGGGCTCGGGCTGGGCGCCGAGCTGCCCGTGGCCTCGACCCTCGTCAGCGAGCTCGCGCCGGCGCGGATCCGAGGCCGGGTCGTCGTCGTCCTGGAGGCGTTCTGGGCGGTGGGCTGGATGCTCGCCGCGCTGATCGGCTACCTCGTCGTGCCTGCGGGCGACGACGGCTGGCGGTGGGCGCTCCTCATCGGCGCCGTGCCCGCCCTCTACGCGATCGTCGTCCGCCGCGGGCTACCGGAGTCCGTCCGCTACCTCATCTCGCGGGGGCGGCACGCGGAGGCCGAGCGGGTGGTCCGGGAGTTCGAGGCGTCCGCCGGCGGCCGGTCCGTCGACCCGCCCGCCGCGGTGCCCACCACTCCTGCCCCGGCCGACGACGACGCGCCGTCGGCCGTGGTGGGCGGGGGTCCCCGCGCGCTGTGGTCCCGGCCGCTGCGCCGCCGCACGGCCGCCGCCTGGACCGTGTGGTTCTTCGTCAACCTGTCGTACTACGGGGCGTTCGTCTGGATGCCGTCGCTGCTGGTCGACGCCGGCTACACGCTCGTGCAGTCGTTCGGCTACACCCTCGTCATCACCCTCGCGCAGCTGCCCGGCTACGCCGCGGCCGCCGTGCTCGTCGAGACCTGGGGCCGGCGGGCCACGCTCGCCACCTTCCTGCTCGGCTCGGCGGTCGCGGCCCTGGTCTTCGGGAGCGCGTCGACGACGGCCGGCGTGCTCGCGGGCGGCATGCTGCTGTCCTTCTTCAACCTCGGCGCCTGGGGCGCCCTCTACGCGGTGACCCCCGAGGTGTACCCGACCGCGCTGCGCGCCACCGGCGCCGGGTGGGCCGCCGGGTTCGGCCGGCTGGCGTCGATCCTCGCGCCGCTGTCGGTACCGCCGCTGCTCGCCGCCGGGGGCACGGTCCTCGTGTTCGGGGTCTTCGCCGCGGCCTTCGTCCTCGCCGCGGGGGCCGCCCTCGCGCTGCCGGAGCTGCGGGGGAGGGCACTCGCCCGGTGACCGGCGGCGGCTCCGGGCGGGGTGCGGACGCGGTGAGGGCGGTCCGCGCACGCGGCGGTGCGACGACCCGGCGGCGTCTGGCAGAATGACCCGCTGTACTCGGCCCGGTCGGCCCCTCTACCCGCCCGAGGTCCGTGTCCCCTGGTCTCCTCGCCCGCCTACCCCACGGGCCGGCGCGCGGCGACCTCCCCAGCAGAACCAGGAGAGACCACCACAGTGGCCGTCAAGATCCGTCTGAAGCGTCTCGGCAAGATCCGGGCGCCGTACTACCGCATCGTCGTCGCGGACTCGCGCACCAAGCGTGACGGTCGCGTCATCGAGGAGATCGGCAAGTACCACCCGACCGAGGAGCCGTCGCTCATCGAGGTGCGGTCCGAGCGCGCGCAGTACTGGCTCGGCGTCGGCGCCCAGCCGACCGAGCAGGTCCTCGCGATCCTCAAGGTCACCGGCGACTGGCAGAAGTTCAAGGGCCTGCCGGGCGCCGAGGGCACGCTCAAGGTCAAGGACCGCTCCGGCGGCGACGAGGCCGCGGCCGCCGCGGTGAAGGCCGCCGCCGACGCCGCGGAGAAGGCCAAGGCCAAGGCCTCGGAGAAGAAGGCCGCCGAGCCCGAGGCGCCGGCGGCGTCCGAGGGCGAGGCCGCCGACGGCGCCGCGGAGGAGCAGGCCTGATGCTCGCCGACGCCCTGGAGCACCTCGTGCGCGGCATCGTCGACCACCCGGACGACGTCCGGGTGAACGCGCGGTCGCTGCGACGTGGGGAGCTCCTCGAGGTCCGGGTCCACCCGTCGGACCTCGGTCGGGTGATCGGCCGCAACGGCCGCACGGCCCGTGCCCTGCGCACCGTCGTGGGCGCGCTCGCGCCGCAGGGGTCGGTCCGGGTCGACGTCGTGGACGTCGACCGGCGCTGACCGGTACGTCATCACGGCGGAGGCCCGGTCCCCCTCGGGGGCCGGGCCTCCGCCGTACCCGAGCAGGACCCGAGCAGGACCCGAGCAGGACCGACGTGCCGATCACCCGGTCGTCACCGCCCCCGAACGGAGCACGATGCAGCTGACCGTCGCGACCCTCGGCCGCCCGCACGGCCTGCGGGGCGAACTCGCCCTCGACGTGCGGACCGACCGGCCGGACGACCGCCTGGCCCTCGGCACGGTCCTGGACACCGTCCCCGCGGCGGTCGGGCCGCTCACGGTGCAGTCGACGCGGGTGCTCAACGGGCGCTGGTACGCCACGTTCGCGGAGATCACCGACCGGACGCGCGCCGAGGAGGTCCGGGGCGTCGAGCTCGTCGTCGAGGTCGAGGGCTCCGACGAGGAGGACGCCTGGTACCCGTACGAGCTCGCCGGCCTGCGCGCCGAGCGCCCCGACGGCTCCGTGGTCGGCGAGGTCGTCGGCCTGGAGCACCTGCCGGCCCAGGACGTGCTCGTCGTGCGGGAGCCGGGCGGCGCCCGGACGCTCGTGCCGTTCGTCCGGGCGATCGTGCCCGTCGTGGACGTCGCCGGGGGCCGGGTCGTCCTCGACCCGCCGCCGGGCCTGCTCGCGGCCGACGAGCCGGCGGACGACGAGCCAGGGGCCTGACGTGCGCGTCGACGTCGTCACGATCTTCCCCGAGTACCTGGCGCCCCTGGAGCTCTCGCTCGTGGGCAAGGCGCGTCGCGCCGGGGTCCTGGACCTGCGCGTCCACGACCTGCGCGACTGGACCGCCGACCGGCACCGCACCGTCGACGACACCCCGATCGGCGGCGGGGCCGGGATGGTCATGCGGCCGGACGTCTGGGGCGAGGCGCTCGACGGCCTCGTCGGTGTCGGGTCGGACGTGGAGCTCCTCGTCCCGACCCCCTCCGGTGAGCCGTTCACGCAGCGGACGGCCGAGCGGCTCGCGACGGTGCCGCACCTCGTCGTCGCCTGCGGCCGCTACGAGGGCATCGACGCGCGCGTCGCCGAGCACTACCGCGGACGCGGAGTCGCCGTCACCGAGGTGTCGCTCGGGGACTACGTCCTCAACGGGGGTGAGGTGGCGGCGCTCGTGGTCGTCGAGGCGGTGGCCCGCCTGCTCCCGGGGGTGGTCGGCAACCCGGAGTCGCTCGTGGAGGAGTCGCACGGTGCCGCGGGTGTCCTGGAGTACCCCGTGTACACGCGCCCGCCGCTCTGGCGCGACCAGGAGGTGCCGGAGGTGCTGCTCAGCGGCCACCACGCCCGGATCGCGCGCTGGCGGCGCGACCGCGCCCTGGAGCGGACGGCGGCGCGGCGCCCCGACCTGCTGCGCCGGCTCGCCGCGGAGGAGCTCGACGCGGGCGACCGCGCGGTCCTGGAGGCGCTGGGCTGGTCGGTGGGGGAGAGCGGGCCGGAACCGCCCCGCGAGAGCGAGCCGGAGCCCGGCCCCCGGACAGGGTCGACGGCCTCGGGGACGTCGGGCTGAGCCCTCCCGGTGTGGCAGAATGGCCGACCGGTGTGCGTCGGCCCCGTCTCTGCCACAGGGGAGACGGACCACGGCCCGGCCCGGTGGGAGCACAGGGCCGGCACACGACCCGATCCGACGAGGCGGCCCGCCGCCCGTGACGACGTGCCTGACCTGTGGCAGGGCGGAGGAGTGACCAGAATGCACATTCTCGACTCGGTGGACGCAGCCTCGCTGCGGTCCGACATCCCGGCGTTCCGCCCGGGCGACACGGTCAAGGTCAACGTCAAGGTCGTCGAGGGCAGCCGCTCGCGCGTCCAGGCGTTCCAGGGCGTGGTCATCCGCCGCCAGGGCGGCGGCGTCCGCGAGACGTTCACCGTCCGCAAGATCAGCTTCGGCGTCGGCGTCGAGCGCACGTTCCCTGTGCACTCCCCGACCCTGGAGTCGATCGAGGTCGTGACCCGCGGTGACGTGCGGCGCGCGAAGCTGTACTACCTGCGCGCTCTCCGCGGCAAGAAGGCCAAGATCAAGGAGAAGCGCGAGACCCCGGCGCCGAAGTGACGCCGGACGACGACGTCCCGACGGGCGGTCACTCCTCGGAGTGGCCGCCCGTCGGCGTCACGGGACCGGAGCTGCCCGCCGCCGGGCAGCGCGGCGGGGCGGACGCGCGGCCCCCGGCAGGACCGGGTCCGGAGGAGGAGGGCACCGCGCACCCGCAGGGCACCGCGGGTCCGGACGGCCCCCCGGGGCATGGCACAGTGGGTGCCGTGACGCCCCGCCACTCCCGTGAGCAGCCCCGCGCGGCGGGCGCCATGACGGAGCCGGACGGCGGCGAGGGGCGGCGCGGGGGAGGCTTCGGTGCCTGGCTGCGCGAGACGGTGATCATCGTCGTCAGCGCCCTGGTGCTGTCGCTGGTCATCAAGACCTACCTCGTCCAGGCGTTCTACATCCCCAGCAGCTCGATGGAGCAGACGCTGCTCGTGGGCGACCGGGTGCTCGTCTCCAAGCTCGCTCCCGGGCCGCTCGACGTGAGCCGCGGCGACGTCGTCGTCTTCAAGGACCCCGGGGGCTGGCTGCCGGACACGACTGCGGCGCCCCAGCCGGAGTGGCGCCAGCGGCTCACGGACGTCCTGACGTACGTCGGCCTGCTCCCGCAGGACTCCGGGGAGCACCTCATCAAGCGCGTGGTCGGGCTGCCGGGGGACACCGTGGCGTGCTGCGACGACGCCGGACGCGTCACGGTCAACGGCGTCCCCGTCGAGGAGACGTATCTCGCCGAGGGCGCCCGCCCGAGCGAGATCGACTTCACCACGACCGTGCCGGCGGGCAGCCTGTGGGTCATGGGGGACAACCGCCAGAACTCCCAGGACTCCCGGTACAAGCAGGGTTCCCCCGGGGGCGGCAGCGTCCCGGTGGACAACGTCGTCGGCGTGGCCTTCGTCACCGTGTGGCCGGTCGACCGGTGGCAGCTGCTGCGCAACCCGGGCGCGGTCTTCGAGGAGGTGCCCGACCCGTGACCGCTCCGAGCGGACCCCGGCCCGACCTGCGCACGGAGCGAGCCCTCCTGCGCAGCGGTGCGCGGGTCGTCGTCGGCATGGACGAGGTCGGCCGGGGAGCCCTGGCCGGACCCGTGTCGGTCGGCGCGGTCGCCGTCGACCTGGGAACCCGCACCTGCCCGCAGGGCGTCGCCGACTCCAAGCTGCTCAGCCCCGCCGCCCGCGAGCGGCTGCTGCCGGCCCTGGGCCGGTGGGGCCTCGCCCGTGCCGTCGGCCACGCGAGCCCGGAGGAGATCGACCGGCTGGGCATCGTCGCCGCGCTGCGGCTCGCCGGGCGTCGCGCGCTGACCGCGCTCGAGCTCGAGGTCGACCTGGTGCTCCTCGACGGCTCGCACGACTGGCTCACCGCGCCCGCCGAGCTCGACCTCTTCGGCACGGCGTCGGACGCGGCGGCGGGCCTGGCGGCGGACGGGGGGGGCGACCGTCCTCCCGCGGCCGACGACGACGCGGTGTGGTCGCGGATCGCCGTGCGCACCCGGGTGAAGGCGGACCAGCGCTGCGCCTCGGTCGCCGCCGCGAGCGTCCTCGCGAAGTGCCGCCGCGACGCCCTCATGGTCGAGCTGGCGCGCGACCACGCCGCCTACGGGTGGCACGAGAACAAGGGCTACGGCTCGCCCGACCATGTCGACGCCCTGCGCCGGCTCGGCCCGACGGTGGTGCACCGGCGCAGCTGGCGGCTGCCGTCGGGGACCGCCGCGCCGGCGCCCGGGACGCCGGACGAGGGCGGCGTCGGTCGTGCGCCGACGGACGTCCCGGCGGGGGTGCCGGCCCCGGTCGCCACCGCGGCGCCGACCGAGGTGGCCGCAGGATGGGCCATGATGGACGCGTGAGCGCCGAGGACCTGGAGAACTACGAGACGGACATGGAGCTCGCGCTGTACCGCGAGTACCGGGACGTCGTGAACCTGTTCTCCTACGTGGTGGAGACCGAGCGTCGCTTCTACCTCGCCAACCAGGTGGACCTGCAGGTGCGGTCGGCGGCGGGCGAGGTGTACTTCGAGCTGACCCTCGCGGACGCGTGGGTCTGGGACGTCTACCGCAGCGCCCGGTTCGTCAAGTCGGTGCGCGTGGTGACGTTCAAGGACGTCAACGTCGAGGAGCTGGCCAAGTCCGACCTCGACGTCCCGGACGGCGGCGGCTTCCGCCGCTGACCCCCGGCCGTCCAGCGGGCGGCGCGACGGCGCCGGAAGGTCGCCCAGCACGGTCCTCCGGCACGACCGGTCCCGGAGCGAGGTCCCGCGGGGACCGGACCGGGTGCGATCCCCGACCCGGCCGGGACCGTCCCCAGGCCGGGGCCGGCCCGCGTCGTCCCCAGCCGGGACGGTCCGCCGGCCCGCGCCGCTCGCTCGTCCCCCGACGCTGCGTGGTGGAGGTGGTCGCGTGCGCGCCAAGGACGCAGTGGGCAGGTACGGGGAGCAGGTGGCGGTCACGCACCTGGTCGCGGCGGGCTGGGAGGTGCTCGACCGGAACTGGCGGGGCCGCAGCGGGGAGCTGGACGTCGTCGCGCTCGAGGGGGACGAGCTCGTCGTCGTCGAGGTGAAGACCCGCAGCGGGGACGGGTTCGGGCACCCCGCCGAGGCGGTGACGCCCGCGAAGCTGGCCCGGCTGCGGCGGCTGGCGGGGGAGTGGCTGCACGAGCACGACGTCCGCCCGGCGACCGTCCGTGTCGACGTCGTCGCCGTCCGGACGGCTCGCCGCGGCGCGGCGACGGTCGAGCACCTGCGGGGCGTGCTGTGACGGGCCTCGGCCGGACGACGGCGGTCGCGCTCGTCGGTCTCAGCGGGCACCTGGTCGAGGTCGAGGCGCACCTCGCGGCCTCGGTGCCCGGGTTCACCCTCGTCGGGCTGCCCGACGCGTCCCTGGCCGAGTCCCGGGACCGGGTCCGCGCGGCGGTGGTGTCCTCCGGGGTGCCGTGGCCGCAGCGGCGGATCACCGTGAACCTGTCCCCGGCGGCGCTGCCGAAGGCGGGCGCCGGCTTCGACCTCGCGGTCGCCGTGGCGACCCTCGCCGGTGCCGGGGTGTGCGACCCCCGCAGCGTCGCAGCGTCCACGCACCTGGGAGAGCTCGGTCTGGACGGCCGGCTGCGCCCGGTCCGCGGCGTGCTCCCGGCGGTCGCGGCCTCGGTGGCGGCCGGGCGCCGGGGCGTGGTGGTGCCGTACGGGAACGTCGTGGAGGCGCGCCTGGTCCCCGGCGCCGAGGTGGTCGGCGCGGTGACGCTGCGGGACGTGCTGCGCCGCCACGGTGCCGACCTCGACCCCGACGACGGCGCCGTGGTGCCCGTGGTCGGCGACCCGGGTCCGGCGCACCGTGGGCACGTCGCCGACCTCGCGGACGTCATCGGCCAGGACGAGGCGCGCTGGGCGCTGGAGGTGACTGCCGCCGGCGGGCACCACCTGCTCATGGTCGGGCCACCGGGCACGGGGAAGACGATGCTGGCGGCCCGGCTGCCGGGCCTCCTGCCGGACCTGGAGGAGACGGAGGCGGTCGAGGTGACCGCGGTCCACTCCGTCTCGGGCACGTTCCGCCCCGCCGACGGGCTGGTGCGCCGCCCACCCTTCGAGGACCCGCACCACACCGCGACCCCGGCGGCGGTCGTGGGTGGCGGCAGCGGCCTGCCGCGGCCCGGTGCGGCCTCCCGGGCGCACCGCGGTGTGCTCTTCCTCGACGAGGCGCCGGAGTTCTCCCCGCGCGTGCTGCAGACGCTCCGGCAGCCGTTGGAGCAGGGGGAGCTCGTCATCCACCGGGCCGCGGGCGCAGCGCGGTTCCCGGCCCGCTTCCAGCTCGTCCTGGCGGCCAACCCCTGCCCGTGCGGGAAGGGGGCGGGCAAGGGCACCGACTGCACCTGCACCTCCCTGGAACGACGCCGGTACTTCTCGCGCCTCTCCGGGCCGCTGCTGGACCGCGTCGACGTGCAGGTCGACGTCCTGCCGGTGACGCGCGTCGCCCGCGGCGGGCCGACGCCGGGCGAGGCCACGGCCGTCGTCGCCGCGCGGGTCAGGGAGGCCCGGGCCCGCGCCCGACGGCGCCTCGCCGGGACGCCGTGGACCGCGAACGCAGAGGTCCCGGGTGCCTGGTTGCGCCGCCAGGACGGGGTCCCCGTCGGGTTGCTCGACCGTGCCCTCGACCGGGGGGTCCTGAGCCTCCGTGGCGTCGACCGGGTGCTGCGCGTCGCGTGGACCCTCGCCGACCTCGCGGGCCGTGACGCCCCGGGGCCGGACGAGGTGGGGCAGGCCCTCCTGCTGCGCACCCGGGGCCAGGTGGTCGCATGAGCGAGGTACCCGACGAGGTGCTCCTCGCCCGAGCGGCGTGGAGCCGCCTGACCGAACCCGGTGACCCGGTCGCGGGGGCGCTCGTGGGGGTGCTCGGACCGGTCGAGGCGTGGGACCTGGTCCGTGGCTCCCTGGGCGCTGCGGGCGCTGTGGGCGCTGCGGGCTCCGGGGGGTCCGTGGGCAGGTCCGGCAGGGCGGGCGCATCGGGCTCGTCGGGCGTGGCCTCGAGGGCGTCCTCCGCCCCGGACGCCATGATCCGTGCGATGGGCAGTGTGCTGCCGACGTCCGCGCGCTCCGCGCACCGCCTCGCGACGGCCCTGGAGCGATGGGGACCGCGGCTGGCCGCGGTCGACGCACCCCGCGAGGTGCACCGGCACAGGGCCCGCGGCGGCCACCTCGTCGTCCCGGAGGACCCCCGCTGGCCGCGGGGGCTCGACGACCTGGGTGTGCAGGCCCCGCACGCCCTCTGGGTCTGCGGTGACCCGAGCGTCCTCACGGCGTCGGCCCGGGGGGCGGCCGTGATCGGCGCCCGCGCGTGCACGGCCTACGGCGAGCACGTGACGGCGGAGGTGGTCGCAGGGGTGGTCGGGGCCGGTCGGGTCGTGGTGTCGGGCGGGGCGTACGGCATCGACGCGGCGGCCCACCGGGCCGCCCTCGCGTCCGGAGGTGTCACCGTCGCGGTGCTCGCGGGCGGTGTCGACCGTCTCTACCCCGCCGGCAACGCACGGCTGCTCCGTGCGGCGCAGGACAGCGGCGCGCTCGTCAGCGAGGTGCCGCCCGGCGGCGTCCCGAGCAGGCAGCGGTTCCTGCAGCGCAACCGGCTCATCGCGGCCCTCAGCGGTGCGACGGTCGTCGTCGAGGCCGCATGGCGCTCCGGAGCCCTGAGCACCGCCTCGCGCGCCGCCGCGCTGCTGCGACCGGTGGGCGCGGTCCCCGGTCCGGTCACCTCGGCGGCCTCCGCCGGGTGCCACCGGCTGCTGAGGGACGGCGCGGCCGTCTGCGTCACGGACGCCCCGGAGGTGCTCGAGCTCCTCGCCGGTGCGGGCCCGGCGCCGGTGCCGGACACGGCGGTCGGCCGGTCCGCCACGGTGGCCGACGGCCTGGACCCGGTCGCCCGGCGGGTGCTCGACGCCCTGCCCGTCCGCGCGTGGGCCGACGTGGCGTCGGTGACGCGCGTCGCCGGTGTCTCCGCGCCCGAGGCGAGGGGTGCGCTGGGCCTGCTCGAGCTCGCCGGGCTGGCGGACCGGGACGGTGACCGGTGGCGGCGGTCGGCATCCCGCTCCGGGGCGCCGGGCGGCTGACCGGGCCGGCCCCGGGGCGAGCCGCACCGGTCCTCCACCGACGGGCAGGCGCGCCTCGGCGGAGGCGGCGCGGCCCGGGCGTCGCACGCGGTCCGTCGGTGGCCGCCCGATCACAACGCGGAGCGACGCGGTCGGGCCCTCTCGTGACCGGATGCTGGACGGGCGACGCGGGGGCCGGGTGAAGTCGGCGTGTCCTGCCTTGTGACTCCGGTGCTGACGCGTCACGGTAGAGCCATGCGAGGAGACCGATGACGGGCGGTGCCGGGGCCGCCGTCGAGCGGGTGGTCGACGACTTCCGCACGCACCTCCTCGCGGAGCGCGGTCTGTCGGAGCACACGGCGCGTGCCTACTGCTCGGACGTCGAGCAGGCCGTCGCGTTCGCCCGCCGGCGCGGTCGCACCTGGACGGAGGTGGACCTGGCGAACCTGCGTTCCTGGCTGAGCTCGATGGTGGCCGCCGGGCGGAGCCGCTCCACGGTCGCGCGGCGCGGCGCTGCGGTCCGGGCCTTCTACGCCTGGGCGCACGAGCGTGGTCTCGTCGACCGGGACCCGGCGCAGCGCCTGGTGGCGGCCCGCGGGGTGAGCCCGTTGCCGACCGCCCTGGAGGTCGGCGACGTCGGGCGGCTCGTCGAGCTGGCCCGCACGCAGGCGGCGGACGGGACACCCGAGGCGGTGCGGGACTGGGCGCTGTGCGAGCTCCTGTACGCGACCGGCGTGCGCGTCGGCGAGCTGGTCGGCGCCGACGTCGACGACGTCGAGCGGGCCGACCGGACCCTGCGGGTCCTCGGCAAGGGCGCCAAGGAGCGCGTCGTGCCCTTCGGGGTGCCGGCGGAGCGGGCGCTGGAGCGCTACCTCACGGTCGCGCGTCCGGCGCTCGTGCGGCGCGGTCCCGGGACGCCCGCGCTGCTCGTGGCCACGCGCGGGGCACGGCTGGACCAGCGTCGGGCGCGCGAGGTGGTGCACCGTCTCGCGCGCTCCGCCGGGGTCGAGGACGTCGCGCCCCACGCCCTACGGCACACGGCGGCGACGCACCTGCTTCAGGGCGGCTCGGACCTGCGCAGCGTCCAGGAGCTTCTCGGGCATGCTTCACTAGCCACGACGCAGCGCTACACGCACGTGACCCCTGACCGACTCCGCCGCTCGTACGAGCTGGCCCACCCGCGAGCCTGAGGAGGACGAGCCGGATGTCAGCCCAGGCGCGGCCCTCCCGGCCCGCGGTGGAGGGACGCGAGGGCACGGCCCGCGTGCCCCGGCCGTCGGTCGCGGGCTCGGGCGAGGACGCCGTCTCGGTGGCGTCCTTGTGGTCGTGCTTCAAGGACTCCGGCGACAGGGCGGCACGCGAGCGGCTCATCCTCCACTACGCCCCGCTGGTCACCATGGTCGCCAACCGCGTCGGGGCGGGGCTGCCGAGCACCGTCGAGCAGGCGGACCTCGTGTCCTACGGGATGTTCGGCCTCATCGATGCGATCGAGAAGTACCAGACCGACCGCGACGTGAAGTTCGAGACCTACGCCGGCTCGCGGATCCGGGGCGCGATCATCGACGAGCTGCGGGCCATCGACTGGATCCCCCGGTCCGTGCGGACCAAGGCGCGCGCTGTCGACCGCGCGTTCGCCGAGCTCGAGGCCGAGCTGCGCCGCGCCCCGACGGAGCACGAGGTCGCTGCGCGACTGAAGATCGACGTCGCCGAGCTGCGCGCCGTCTTCACCCAGCTCTCCACCGTCAACGTGGCCGCTCTGGACGAGCTGCTCGGTGCGGGCTCCGGCTCCGACCGCGGGGACGCGCTCTCGCTGCTGGACACGCTCGAGGACCCGGCTGCCGAGGACCCGGCGGGCAACGTCGAGGCGCAGGAGACCAAGATCCTGCTCGCCCGCGCGATCGAGCGGCTCGGCGAGCGGGAGAAGATCGTCCTGGTGCTCTACTACTACGAGGGCATGACGCTGGCCGAGATCGGTCGGGTCCTCGGCGTCACCGAGTCCCGGATCTCGCAGATGCACACCGCGGCGATGCTGCGCCTGAGGACGTCGCTGCAGGAGAGCGAACGCGGCTGACACGCCCGCGACGACGCGCGGACGGCAGCAGCCGGACCACGACGTCCCCGTCCAGGAGGCCCAGCGGGTCGACGTAGCGCTCACCGTCGCGGACCCCCCAGTGCAGGCACCCCGCGCAGTGCCCGCCCGTGGCGAGGCGCCCGACCACCTGGCCCGCCCTGACGGGGGTGCCGACGGCGACGTCCGCGTCCACCGGCTCGAGGCTCGACCGGAGACCGTCGGCGTGCAGCACCGTGAGGACGTCCCGTTCGACCACCCGGCGGGCGACGACGACGACGCCGTCGGCGGGTGCGCGCACGGGTGCGCCGACGTCCGCGGCGAGGTCGACACCGCGGTGACCAGGCCCCCAGCGGACCGAGGGCGCCGCGAAGGCGCGCAGCAACCGGGTGTCGTCCACGGGGAGCGTGACGGTCGCGCCCGACACGGCGAGCCCGAGCGGCCGGGATGCTGCCGGCGCCCCGCGGTCCCCGGCGACCACGGGGGCGAGCGCGCCGAGGGCGAGGGCGCCCGCGGCGAGGGCGCTGAGCACGAGGACGGGCGGCGAGGTGGGCACCGGGCCACGATGGGCGCCGCAGGACCCCGGTGCCGGCGGGCGCACAGGGGTCTGGGGGCCGTCGGCACGCCGGACGGGGCTGGGGACGACGCGACGACCGCGCGCCGGCCGGGGCA
>NZ_CAMPHH010000065.1 GCF_946885855.1 uncultured Actinotalea sp.
CACCCCGTGGGTCCGAGGGCCCCACGGCCCCGTGCCGCATCCTCGGGCTGGCCAACGAGGCGCGCGCGGCGGCGGGGCTGCCCGCGCTGCGGGCGCACGACGGGCTGGCGTCGGTCGCGCGAAGCTGGTCCCAGCAGCTCGCCGCTGCCGGCTCGCCGCTCGCGCACAACCCGGACTACGCCGGGCAGTCGCCGGCGGGCTGGACCGCCGTCGGGGAGAACGTCGCCTGGGTCGACGACGGCGGCACGTCGTCACCGGCGGACGTCGCGCGCCGCATGCACCAGGGGTGGATGGACTCGCCCGGGCACCGGGAGAACATCCTGCGACCCGGGTACACGCACCTGGGCGTCGGCGTCGGGCACCACCCCGAGCACGGCTGGTACCTGACGCAGAACTTCGCGACGTACTGAGCGAAGGGGCGTCCTGGGGCGACGTCCCGGACCCCGAGCGGTGGCGGCCCGCTCAGCCCTGCCGGGGCGGGAACGGCGGGGCGAGGAACGCGACGAGCGTGACGTCGTCACCGCCGCGGTTCGCCGCGCGCAGCTCCTCCTCGCCGGCGAGCGAGACCACGCCGCCGGCGCGGACCTGCGCCGGCTCGTCGTCGTCGCGCTCGACCGTGATCACACCCTCCACGACCAGCAGGTCCAGGTGGGAGGCGCCGTGACGGTGCGGCGGGAGCTCCTGACCGGGCGCCAGGCGGATGACGCGCAGGCTCGACGTCGGCGACTCGACGAGGGACTCGGCGACGAAGCGCTCGGCGGTGGCGGCGGGGACGTCGGACAGGTGGACGATGCGCATGCGCCCAGTCTGCGCCCCGGCCGGCACGTGCCGGCGGACCTACGACCCGACCTCTCGCTCCGTGGCGTACCGCGGCACGCGCGGGTGCGGGTGCTCGGCGTCGCGGCCCTGGAAGGACAGGATCGTGCGGTTCTGCACGTGCCCGTCCCGGATCTCGATCGCGCGACGGATCGTCTCGTCGGCCTCCCACGACCACGGCCCCTGCATGACGACTCGCAGGAACGGCAGGAGCGCCTCGCTGATCTCCCATGTGGCGGAGTTCCACAGGTAGGACGGGCTGTGGTCGACGGCGTAGTAGAGGACGTGCTCGCCGACCATGGACGTCGGGTCGCGGAACGACGTCGGCCGCGCCCACTCGAACCCCATGCCGGTGTCGCACGAGACGTCCACGACGACGCTGCCCGGCGCGAAGTGCTCGAGGTCCGCGGTCCGCAGGTACATGTGCGGCCGCTCGGGGTCCTGCAGCGTGCAGTTGACGACGACGTCGTGCTGGGCCAGGAACTGCGGCAGCGGTGTCCGGCCGTGGTCGCCGAGGACGTGGCTGAGGTGCGTCGCCGGGTCCTCGTCCTCCAGGTGCACCAGGCGCGCGGCGTGGATCGGTGCGTTGACCGCCGCGACCGGCCGGTGGGTGAGGACGACGACGTCGTGCACGCCCTGCCCGAGC
Source organism: uncultured Actinotalea sp. (assembly GCF_946885855.1). Next base: position 1,463 of record NZ_CAMPHH010000065.1, read on the forward strand.
AGGGCCGTCACGGCGCCGCGGGCGGTCGCCCCGAAGCCGATGACGACGGCGCTCAGGCGGCGCCCGTAGTCCCCGGTCGTGCCCGCGAGCTGGAGGGCGTGCAGGACGGAGGCGTACCCGGCGATCTCGTTGTTGGCGTGGAAGACGTGGAGACTGAAGCCGGCGTCCGCCGCCCAGTGGTTCATCGCCTCGAACGCGATGAGCGTGAGCCCGCGGTCGATCGCCACCTGGGTCAGCGCGTGGTCCTGGACGCAGTGCGGCCAACCCCACAGCACGCCGCCCTGCGGGAGGTCGGCGAGGTCGGCCACCTGCGGCTTGGGCAGGAGGACCACGTCGCTGCGGCCGACGACGTCGGCGCGGGGTCGCACGGCTCCGACGAGCTCGGCGAGCTGGTCGTCGGACCAGCCGAACCGGTGCCCGTACCCGGTCTCGAGCACGAGGTGCCGGCGCAGGTCCGCGTCGATGCGCTCGAGGTGGCGGGGGTGCAGCGGCACCCGCCGCTCGTCCGGCTTGCGGGAGGTCCCGACGACGCCCACGGTGAGGAGATCGGCCGAGGCGCTCATCGGTCGGCGCTCGCGGTCGCTCGCGTGGTGCTCATGGCTCCTCCTCCAGGCGGCGCTGCCCGTCCTCTCGACGCTAGAGGGCGGAGGTGGCCCGGCGCGCCCGAACGGCGCACCGGATCCGCCGGGCCTTGCGGGAACAGGACCTCCGGTGCCATGGTTGAAGGTACCCATAGGGGGTAGGGGTACCCGAGCAGAGGAGCCGACGATGGACAGGCATCACGACCACGAGGTGCACGAGGGTGGGGTCACCACTCAGCACGCCGGGCAGGCCCGCCACGGCCGGCACGCCGGGCGCGACGGGCACGCCGGGCACGACGGGCACCACGACTCCGCCGCCGAGGCGCACGCCGGGCACGGGAACGCCGGCCACGGCGACCACGCCGCCCAGTTCCGGGACCGCTTCTGGCTGAGCCTGGTCCTCGCCGTCCCGGTGGTGCTCTTCAACCACATGTTCGCCGAGCTCCTCGGCTACATGCCGCCGTCGTTCCCCGGCTCGACCTGGATCTCCCCGGTCCTCGGCACCGTCGTCTACCTCTACGGCGGGTGGCCGTTCCTCACCGGGGCGGTGACCGAGGCGCGGTCGCGCAGGCCCGGGATGATGCTCCTGGTCGCGCTCGCCATCACGGTCGCCTTCGTGGCGTCCTGGGCGACGACCCTCGGCCTGCTGGAGCAGCTGGACTTCTGGTGGGAGCTCGCGCTCCTCGTCGTGATCATGCTGCTCGGGCACTGGCTCGAGATGCGGGCCCTCGGCGCCGCGTCCGGCGCGCTCGACGCGCTGGCCGCGCTCCTGCCGGACCGCGCCGAGAAGGTCACCGACGGCGGCACGGTCGAGGTGTCGCTGGACCAGCTGCGGACCGGCGACGTCGTCCTGGTCCGCGCCGGCGGACGGGTGCCGGCGGACGGCGTCGTCGTCGACGGCAGCGCCCACCTGGACGAGTCGATGATCACGGGGGAGTCGCGGCCGGTGCGCCGGGGGAGCGGTGACCCGGTGGTCGGCGGCACGGTCGCGACGGACTCGACGATCCGGGTCGAGGTCGCCGCGGTCGGGGAGGACACCGCGCTCGCCGGGATCCAGCGGCTCGTGGCCGACGCCCAGGCGTCGAGCTCCCGGGCGCAGGCGCTCGCGGACCGCGCGGCGGCGTTCCTGTTCTGGTTCGCCCTCGGCGTCGGCGCGCTCACGTTCGCGGTCTGGAGCCTGATCGGGGACACGTTCGGCGCGGTCGAGCGGACCGTCACCGTCCTCGTCATCGCCTGCCCCCACGCGCTCGGCCTCGCGATCCCGCTCGTCATCGCGATCTCCACGGAGCGCGCCGCCCGCGCCGGCGTCCTGGTCAAGGACCGCCTCGCCCTGGAGCGGATGCGGACCGTCGACACGGTGCTCTTCGACAAGACCGGCACGCTGACGACCGGCCGCCTGACGCTCGTGGGGCACGCCGGCACCGACGGGACCGGCGACGACGAGCTCCTCGCCCTGGCCGCCGCCGTCGAGGCGGACAGCGAGCACCCGGTCGCGCGGGCCGTCGTCGCCGCGCACGTGGGCGAGCGGCCGGCGCTGAGCGACTTCCGGACGCTTCCGGGACGGGGCGTGCAGGGCGTCGTCGGCGGCCGGACGGTGCACGTCGGCGGGCCGGCGCTGCTCACCGAGCTCGGCGCCGACGTCCCCGCGGACCTCGCCGCGCACACCGACCGGTGGACGGACCAGGCGGCGAGCGTGCTGCACGTCGTCGTCGACGGCCGGGTGGTCGGGGCGCTGGCCGTCGCGGACGCGGTCCGGCCGGAGTCCCGGGCCGCGGTCGACGCGCTGCACCGGCACGGCGTGCGGGTCGCGATGGTGACGGGCGACGCCCGCCACGTCGCCGACGCCGTCGCGGCGCAGCTCGGCATCGACGAGGTGTTCGCCGAGGTGCTGCCCGACCAGAAGGACGCGAAGGTCGCCGAGCTCCAGGCCCGCGGGCGGAAGGTCGCGATGGCCGGCGACGGCGTCAACGACGCCCCCGCGCTGACCCGGGCCGACGTCGGCATCGCGATCGGCGCCGGGACGGACGTCGCGATCGAGTCCGCGGGCGTGGTGCTCGCCTCGGACGACCCACGCGGGGTCGTGTCCGTCATCGCCCTGTCGAAGGCGTCCTACCGCAAGATGTGGCAGAACCTCGTCTGGGCGACGGGCTACAACCTCCTCGCCGTGCCGCTCGCGGCCGGCGTGCTGGCGTGGGCCGGGTTCGTGCTGTCGCCGGCGGTCGGGGCGGTCCTCATGTCGGCCTCGACCGTGGTCGTCGCGCTCAACGCCCAGCTGCTGCGGCGGCTGGACCTGGACCCGGCGCGGGTCGCGGCCGGCTGAGCTGCTACCCGTCGCAGACGTCGTCGCGCGCAGGGACGAAGAGGTAGTCCATCCCCGGCGAGGAGACGACGAGCGTGTCGCCGCCGACGGGGAAGAACCGCACCTCCTGCCCGTCGTCCTCGGCCCACTCCGCCTCGCCGTCGGCCAGCCGCCACAGCATCCCGGCGAACGGGCCGACGACGACGCCCCGGCACTCCGGGCGGGGTCGCCACAGGTACCGGGCACCCGGCTCGGGCGCGCGGGCGTCACCGTCCTCGAGCAGCGGGCCCTCCTGCGGGCCGGAGTCGAGGTCGAGGTGGATCTGCGCGTCGGTGGCCGTCGCGCCGGGGGCGGACAGGTCGACGTCGACGACGGTGCGCTCCTCCGGCGCGCCGGGCGGCGGATCGGCGGCGCCGAGCTGGACGACGAACGGCCCGGCGGGCAGACGGTCCCGGTCCACGGCGACGACGAAGGAGTGCGGGTTGGCGTCCTCGGTGCACGCGGAGGACGGGCCGGAGCCCGGCACGACGAGCTCGCCGTGCACCGTGCTCCCGGTGACGACGACGTCGTCGAGGCGTATCGGGCAGGAGCTGCCGTACACGGCGCCGAACCAGACGACGACCTCGGCCTGCCAGTCCACCTCCGGCGCGTCGCCGTCGAGCCCGGCCTGCACCCACAGGGTCGCGAGCTGCTCGGCGGTGGTCGCGACCCCTGACCGGTACGCCTGCCCGGCGCCCTGCTCGTGGCCGAGCAGGCGCCAGCCGTCGCCGGCGGTCGGCTGCGGGCCCTCGGGCACGAACGCGGCAGGGTCCACGACGTCGACGCACAGCGGCTCGCCCGCGAACTCCTGCAGCGCCGCCTCCGCCTCGGGCGTCGCGGGCACGCCGGACAGGCCGAGCCGGCCCCGGGGCACGTCGAGGGAGAGCCCGCCGGTCGGCGCCGCGCCGGCGTCGGCGAGCAAGGGCATCACCCGGTCCATGAGGGTCTGCAGGTCGCTCAGCGAGTACGGCACCTCGACGACGACGACGCCCTCGCCCGGGAAGCGCTCGGCGACCTCCTCCTGCAGCGCGGCCACGTCGAGGTCGTCGCCGTGGAACCCGACGGTCACCCAGCCGTTGCGCTCGCGGTCGAGCCAGAGCTGCTCGAACCCGCCCTCCTCCTGGGCCCAGGCCTGGACGGCGTCGGTGAGCTCCACGGCGTTCCCGTACTGCGGCTCGTCCCGGTAGAGGGACGGGTCCGCCGAGATCCTCGGGGTGTCCGCGCAGGCCGGGAAGCCCGCGTAGCCGTCGCTCGCGCCGGGGCCACCGGGCGTCGTCGTCGGCCCGGCGCAGGCGGCGAGCAGGACGGTGCCGACGGCTGCGAGCGTCACGGGTCGCGTCCCGGTGATCGCCATGGTCAGCCCCCCCTTCGACGTCCTGGTCAGCCCGCCGGCCAGGCGTCGGGCAGCTGCCCGTCGACCGTAGCGGGGACGACGCCCTGGCCGGGGGTGATCGTGCGCCAGACGTCGCCGCTCTCGGCGCGGTGCACGAGGACGATCAGCGCTCCGGCGGCGTCGAGCGGGTCGCCGTCCGGATAGACGTCCTCGCCGGTGCACGTGACCGGCGTGGACGCGACCTCGACCTCGTCGCCCACGCGGACGTCGGTGCCCTTGAGGACCTCGGCAACGGTCACGACGTGGACGCGCGCGTCAACGGTCACGACGTGGACGCGCGCGTCCACCCCGAACAGGTCGGTGGTCCCCACAGCGTCCGGACGGAGCACGGTGTCACTGCCCCGAGGCGGCGCGTCGCACCCGCGTGTCGTATCCGGTGGGGGTCACGACACACTATGACTAGGGGGCACGACGACAGGGGGTCACCATGCACGACCGCACACGGGCGGCGCGCCCGATGACGGGTCGGCCGCTCCGACGCGTCCGTCCGGTGACGACGCTCCTGGTCGGGGGGTTGCTCCTCGGCGCCTGCTCCGTCGGCACGTCGGACGCGGGCACCGCCCCATCCACGCCGGCCGCGGAGCCAGCGGTCGTCACGACCGCACCGGGCCCGACACGGCCCACGCCGACCCCGGACCCGACGCCGGAGGCCCCGGCGCCTACGAGCGGCCGGTCCCCGTCCCCTGACGCGAGCCCTGCTCCCACGCCGGAACCGTCGCCGTCCGACACCTCGACGCCGTCGCCGACCGACACCGCGACGCCGCCGACCGACACCGCCACGCCGGACCCCGAACCCACGCCCGAGGAGCCGCACGCGTGGCGCGTGGGCGACGAGGGCCCGGAGGTCCTCGCGCTCCAGGAGCGGCTGATCGAACTCGGCTACTTCCTCCCGGCCGCCGACGGCGACTTCGGCTCGGCCACGCAGCAGGCCGTCTGGGCGCTGCAGAAGGCCGCCGGCTTGGCGCGCGACGGACTCGTCGGGCCGGCCACGCAGGGCGCGCTCGACGCCGGCACCCGTCCGCAGGCGCGCAGCTCGAGGGGCCGGGTCATCGAGGTCGACCTCGCGCGCCAGCTCGTCCTCGCGGTCGACGACGGCGTCGTGACCCGCGCCATCAACGCGTCGTCGGGCAACGGCGAGACCTACGTCGCGCTCGGCCGCACCCTCCGGGCGATCACGCCGACGGGGGACTGGACGCTGGTCCGGCAGATCGACGCCCTGCACGAGTCCGGGCTCGAGCTGGGGCCGATGTACCGGCCGAAGTACTTCCACAAGGGGTGGGCCGTGCACGGCTCCCCGTCGATCCCGCCGTGGCCTGCGTCCCACGGGTGCGTCCGGGTCTCGAACCGCGCGATGGACTGGATCTGGGACGCGTGGGGCGCGCCGCTGGGGACACCCGTCCTCGTCTACTGACGCACCTCCACGCGGCTGCCGTGCGCTCCCGGTTCACCGCGCCGTCCTCGTGGTGTCGGTCACCGCGACCATGGGCCCTGCGCGGTCGAGCACGATCAACGGGGTGAGGTAGTGCTCGACCACGCGGCCGCCCAGGTCGTCCACCGTCCGGGCTGCCTCGGCGACCTCGTCCCGATGCCAGTCGCTGAAGGTCGTGAACAGGTCGCGCACCTGGTCCGTGCTGAGCTCGACCGACCAGCGGAACTCCTCCACGTGCCTCACGACGAAGTGTCCCGTCGCGGTCAGACGGTCCACCCACGCCCCGGTGTCGAGCTCGCCCGGACCAGGCCGCGCTGCGGCCGGCCCACGGCGGGCGGAGATGTGCCGCACGCGCTCGCGGAACGGTGTCACGGGGCCGGCCGGGTCGCCGTACGCGGTCCGCCAGACGGCGAGGTGCCCGCCGGGGACGAGGGCACGGTGCACCTTCGGCAGCACGACGCCGAGGTCCAACCAGTGCACCGAGGTCGCCGCGACCGCGAGGTCGAATGCGGCGGACGGCACATGCATCGACTCGGCCGTGCACAGGTGGACGGCCGCCGCCGGCACGCGCCGGCGGAGCAGCGCGGCGAGGGCGGGTCCTGGCTCGATCGCGGTGACTGCGGCTCCCGCGTCGAGGAGCGGGCCCGTCGCCTGTCCGGTGCCCGCACCGAGCTCGAGGACGCGGACGCCGGGACGGAGCACACCGAGGTCCTCCAGCCTCGCCCACAGCACGGCGGGGTACTGGGGCCTGCCGCGGTCGTACGCGTCCGCGTGCGCGTCGAAGTGCTGAGGACCGGGCACCCCGGCAGCGTAAGCAGGCGTGGCGCGCTGGCGTCGACCCCCGACGGCCGGGCGCGCGGCTCGGGACGCGCCTCCTTGTCCACGGCCGGCGGCCGGGGCTACCACCAGAGCGATCGGTGCACCGTGCCGTCGGAGTACGTGCACGTGAAGCCCGCCGGCCACCAGGACCACGTCTGGGACATCGACGACGCCCCCGCGGGCCAGTACCGGTCGGTCGAGCAGGCACGGTCGGCGCGGTCCCAGCCGACCGCGGCGTAGGCGGTGACGAGCACCGGCAGGACGACCGCAGCCACGACGGCAGCCAGGATCCGGTTCCGCACCGGGTGCCGGCGCTCGACCGGGAGCGTCTCCATCCCGCGAGCCTAGAACCGGACGTTCCTCCTCAGCCCCTCCCCGGCGAGGGTTTGAGAGGATCTCCTCAGATCCCCGAGTGCTCGAGGAGGGCGCATGTCGAACCCGCGTGGTCCTGGCCCGGACGAGTCGCTCCAGCACGAGGACGGGTTCCACCTCGAGCCGCCGGCGCCACCGACCGAGGTCACGCTCCACCAGCCCGAGAAGGTCGGCGGCATGGTGCTCGTGGACGCCGAGGCGCAGCAGCGGCACGCCGAGACGGCGCGGGCCTTCCTCGACGACCTGCTCGCCATCCCGCTGCACAGCCCCGAGTTCCAGGCCAAGCTCGCCCAGGTCACCCGGCTGGGTGAGGGGACCATGCAGCAGGCCGGCGAGTCGGTCAACCGGATGCTCCAGCGGCCGGCCGCGGCCTTGTCCGGCAGCGGCGCGGACCCCGCCGCGCGCACCGGCGAGACGCTCGCCGAGCTCCGGCGGATCGTCACCGAGCTGGACCCCAAGCGGCACGACCTCACGGGCGGCAAGCGGGCCTTCCGGTTCCTGCCCGGCGGCAGCAGGCTGCAGCGGTACTTCCAGAAGTACGAGTCCGCGCAGGACCAGCTCAACGCCATCACCAAGGCCCTCAAGGGCGGCCAGGACGAGCTGCGCCAGGACAACGCCGCCATCCAGACCGAGCGCGACGCCCTGTGGCAGGCGCTGGGTCGGCTGGCCGACGCTGCCGTCCTCGCCCGGCACCTGGGGGACGGCCTCGAGCAGCGCATCGCCACGCTGCGCGCCCAGGGCAGGACCGACGACGCCGCCGCCCTCGAGTCGGACGCCCTGTTCGCGGTGCGCCAGCGCCACCAGGACCTCATGACCCAGATGGCCGTCGCGGTCCAGGGCTACCTGGCGCTGGACGTGGTGAAGAAGAACAACGTCGAGCTGGTGAAGGGCGTGGACCGCGCCCTCGACACGACCGTGTCCGCCCTGCGCGTGGCCGTGATCACCTCCCAGGCGCTGGGTCAGCAGCAGGTCGTGCTCGCCCAGGTCGAGGCGCTCAACACGACGACGTCGGACATGATCGTGTCCACCTCCGAGCTGCTGCGGACGCAGGGTGCCGCCATCCAGCAGCAGGCGACGCGGGCCACCGTGGACCCGGAGAAGCTGCAGCGGGCGTTCGACGACGTCTTCCAGGCGATGGACGAGATCGACCGGTACAAGGCCGAGGCCACGCGGTCGATGAAGCAGACCGTGACGGTGCTCGAGGGGCAGGTGAGCCGCGCCCGGCTGCAGCTGGAGCGCAGCCACGCCTCCGACGCCGCCACGGCGGACCCGGGGAGGGGGTGACCATGTCGCGGCTGACGCTCGGCAACGTCGTCAGGGTGGCGGCCGTCCTCGCGCTCTGGCCGCTGCTGGCCTACCTCGTGCTCGTCATCGGCGGGGTGCGGAGGAGTCTTTGGACGGCGCTCGAGGGCCTCGTCTACGCCGGGGCCTTCTCCGTCGCGGTGTTCCTGCCCGACTTCTGGGGGCCGCCCGCCCTGCTCGCCCTGGCGGCGATGGGAACCTCCGCCGTGCGCTCCTGGCACCTGCGGGACCTGTGGCTCCCGGCGCGCCGTCGGTGGTGGAGGCGTCGTGCTGCGGCGTCGACGGAGCTCGAGGTCCGCACGGCGCAGGCCGTCGAGGGGTCGGGGCACCTTCCCTCGGCCGTGGCCTGGGTCCGCCTGCACGCCGACCAGCACCGCGACCGCCTGCCCGGGGAGACGCACCGGACCGTCCTGCACACCTGCGAGGTGCTCGACGCCGTCATCGCGGCCGAGCAGCGTGAGCCGACCGCCGACCCCCGGTTCGAGTACGAGCTCGACGCCATGGCGCGGCGGTACCTGCCCGCGGTGCTCCGGAACTACCTGGCGATCTCGCCGAGCCGGGTGCACGAGCGCCAGCCCAACGGGCGCACCCCCGACGAGGAGCTGACCGACCAGCTGCGGATCCTCTCGGCGCAGGCCGACGCCCTCTACGCCAGCCGCCACCGCCGCCTGACGGCGGAGATGAGCACCACCGGCAACTTTCTCCGGGAGAAGTACGGCGCCCACCGCCCGGAGACCTTCGACCTCCGGGCCCCGTGACGGCTGCCCCGTGACGGCTGCTGCGTCCCCGGGCGGACCGCGGCGGCGAAGCACGCCCTGGACGACAGAACCCCCTCGCCGGCGGGGCGAGGGGGTTCTGGATGGCGGTAGCGGTGGGATTTGAACCCACGGTGGACTTTCACCCACACACGCTTTCGAGGCGTGCTCCTTAGGCCGCTCGGACACGCTACCTCGCAGGTGAGGATAGCCCGTGGCGCGCGCTGGACCCAATCCGGCCGGGGCGCCGTCGTCGGCGGGGTCAGCCCGTGGCGCAGGCGACGACGGGCGAGGTGCGGCGCCGGACCAGGCCGAACGCCACGATCGCGAGGGCGGCGAGCGCCATCGAGGCGCTGCCCGGCGTGGAGGCGATGAGGAGGCCCGCGCCGACCGTCGTCATGGCGGGCATCGCGGCGCACGGCGCGCTGCCGACGGCGTCGCGGACGGTCTGGCCGGCGCGCGGGACGAAGTCGGCCAGGACGGCCCCGCCGACAGCTGCGACGAGGCCGACGACGGCGAGCCACGTGGCTCCACCGCCGACCCCGCCGCCGAGCGTCACGTACACGAGGAACAGCACTGGCGCCGCGGCGGTCCCGGCGAGGAGCCGCCGCCCGTTGTGCCGAGGCCTTTGTCGCATCACGTGCGACAAAGGCTTCGGCACAGCGCGGCGCGGGGTGCGGGTCAGCGGCAGGTGCACCGCTGCGCCGTCGGGACGTTCGCGAGGGCCTCGTCGACGTGCTGGCCGCAACCGGTCCAGGTCACCTTGCCGCAGGCGGAGCAACGAGCGGGGCTGCACACAGGAGTTCTCCTTCGTGTCGGATGCTGGGCGTGGTGATGAAGATACCCCAGGGGGTATAAAGCGGCAAGGCCGGGGACCCTCGACCCTCGCGCGCTCCATGGTGCCGTGCGACGGTCGACGAGGGCACCCCCGCGCGCCGCCGGCGGCCTGTCGAGGCGCGCGCCGGGGCTGGACAGGAATACCCCGGGGGGTATAGATGTTCTCCATCGCGACACCCACCCCCAGGAGGACGGAACCGCCATGTCGGAAGTGACCATCGACCAGCTCGCGGCGGCGCGTGCGGACGGCGCCTACGTCGTCGACGTCCGTGAGCCCCACGAGTACGTCGCCGGCCACGTGCCGGGCGCCGTCCTCGTCCCCCTGTCCCAGCTCGGCGCGCGCCTCGGCGACCTGCCGCGGGACCGGAGGCTCTACCTCATCTGCCGCAGCGGCAACCGCAGCCTCCAGGTGACCCACGCGCTGCGGGAGCGCGGCTACGACGCCGTGTCCGTGCGCGGTGGCACCGAGGCCTGGGCGAGCACCGGCCACGACGTCGTCACCGGCGCCCACGCCTGAACGCCCCCGAGAGCCCCAGGAGACCCATCATGGCCATCACGATCATCCCCATCTCCACGCCGAGCCTGGGCGACCGCAGCTACCTCGCGCACGACGGCGAGGTCGCCTTCGTCGTGGACCCGCAGCGCGACATCGACCGGGTCCTCGACCTCGCCCGCGAGCAGGGCGTCCGCATCACCGACGTCTTCGAGACCCACATCCACAACGACTACGTCACCGGCGGCCACGCGCTCGCCCAGCAGCTCGGCGCGCGCTACCACGTCAATGCCGACGACCCTGTGACCTACGAGCGCGACGCGATCCGCGACGGCGACGTCGTCGAGGTCAGCCCCGCCCTGCACGTCCGCGCGGTGCACACCCCCGGCCACACCTACACGCACCTGTCCTACGTGCTCGAGGGCGACGAGCCCGTCGTCTTCTCCGGTGGCTCGCTGCTGTTCGGCTCGACAGGTCGCCCCGACCTGCTCGGCGAGGAGCACAAGCACGACCTCGCCCGGCACCAGTACCACTCGGCCCGCAAGCTCGGGCAGCTGCCGGACGAGACCCTCGTCATGCCGACGCACGGCTTCGGGTCGTTCTGCGCGGCGACGTCGGCGGGGGAGAAGACGGACGCGTCGACGATCGGCCGCGAGCGGCAGGTCAACCCCGTCCTGAGCCAGGACGAGGAGGACTACGTCGCCAGCGTCATCGCCGGCCTCGACGCGTTCCCCGCGTACTACGCCCACATGGGCCCGGCGAACTCCGCCGGCCCCGGCGCGCCCGACCTCAGCGCGCCGCAGCGCGCGGACAAGGACGAGCTGCGGCGCCGTCTGGAGGCGGGCGAGTGGCTCGTCGACCTGCGCCACCGCACGGCGTTCGCCGCCGGGCACGTCTCGCGGACGTTCAACATCGGCCTGGACGGGCAGTTCTCCACCTACCTCGGCTGGCTCATCCCGTGGGGCACCCCGGTGACCCTCCTCGCGGAGACGCCGGAGCAGGTCGCCGAGGCCCAGCGCGAGCTGGTCCGGATCGGCATCGACCGTCCCGCCGCCCAGGCCACCGGCCGGCCGCAGGAGTGGACCGACGAGGCGCTCGCCACGCTGCCGACGGCGACCTTCGCGGACCTTGCGCAGGTCCGGCACCACCGCGAGGTGACCGTGCTGGACGTCCGCCGGGTCAGCGAGTGGCGGGACGGGCACATCCTCGGTGCGGTGCACATCCCGCTGCACGCCCTGCTGCAGCGCATGGACGAGCTGCCCGACGGCGAGGTCTGGGTGCACTGCGCGTCCGGGTACCGCTCGTCGATCGCGGCCTCGCTCATCGCCGCGGCCGGCCGGCGGGTCGTGGCCGTCAACGACACCTACGCGACCTCCGCCGCACAGGCCGGCCTGCCGGTCGAGGTGGAGCTCGCCGCCTCCTGACCGCACCCGCGCCGCCGTCGTCCGAGGAGTCCGCATGAGCACCGCCACCCTGCCGCCCTGGCGCTCCGCGCTCGCCGTCGTCGCCCACCCCGACGACGAGTCCTTCGCGCTCGGTGCCGTCATCTCGGAGCTCGTCGGGGCCGGCACGACGGTCTCGGTGCTGTGCCTGACGCGCGGCGAGGCGTCGACGCTCGGGGCGGTCGAGGACCTCAGCACCGTGCGCACCCTGGAGCTCGCCCGGGCGGCGGAGGCGCTCGGCGTCACCGGCCACGCGGACCACGCGCGGGCGACCGAGGCGGCACTCGCGGCTGCGGCCGACGCCGGCCTGCCGGACCTGGGCTGGACCGTGCCGGCTGCGGTCGCCGCGACGCTCAACGCGGCGTTCGACGGGCACGAGCCGGCCGACGTCGACGTCGTCGTCCCGGTCGACCGCACCCGCCAGCTCGAGGCGGTCCAGTGCCACGCCAGCCAGGCGGTGCCCGGCAGCGTGTTCTGGCGCCGGCTGGAGCTGCTGGGCTCCGCCGAGCACCTGCGCGTCCTGGCAGGCCCGGCCTCCTGACCGGCTCGTCCGGCCCGCCGCACCGGTTACACCCCCACACCCGCCCACCCCGCCCTCGAA
>NZ_CAMPHH010000066.1 GCF_946885855.1 uncultured Actinotalea sp.
CCCACCCCCCGTATATTGCGTCGCCAGCGTCATTTTTTTATACGCCACCGGCCCCGCCGCGCCGACGAGCGCGTCGTGCACGTCCACCGCGCCCCCGGCGGTCGAACGGCCCAGGTGCGGCACCGCCGACAGGAGCTTGCGCGTGTACGGGTGCCGCGGGTCACCGAAGATCTGCGCGGCGACGCCGTGCTCGACGATCCGCCCGTCCTTCATGACGATGATCCGGTCCGCCATGTCGGCCACGACACCCATGTCGTGCGTGATGAGGACGATCCCGGAGTTGATCCGCGACCGCAGGTCCCGCATGAGCTTGAGGATCTCCGCCTGGACGGTGACGTCGAGCGCCGTCGTCGGCTCGTCGGCGATGAGGAGCTTGGGGTCGCACGCGAGCGCCTGGGCGATCATCGCGCGCTGCCGCTGACCGCCGCTGAGCTGGTGGGGGTAGCTGTGGAACCGCTTCTCCGGCTCGGGGAGCTCGACGAGCCGGAGCAGCTCGACCGCACGCTCGCGCGCGTCCGCCGGTCCGATCTCGAAGTGCGCCCGCAGCGTCTCCACGATCTGGAAGCCGACCGTGTAGACGGGGTTGAGCGCCGTCATCGGCTCCTGGAAGATCACGGCGATCTCCCGGCCGCGGATCCGGCGCAGACGGCTCGTCGGCATGCCGATGAGCTCGCGGTCGCCCAGCTTGGCGGATCCCTGCGCCCGCCCGTTGGACGGGAGCAGGCCCAGGAGGGACATCGAGGACTGCGTCTTGCCCGACCCCGACTCGCCGACGATGGCCAGCACCTCACCGGGACGCACGTCGTAGGAGATGTCGACCGCGGCGGGGAACCACTGGCCGTCGACGTAGAAGTCGACGCGCAGGTCTCGGACGGAGAGCACGGGCGCGGCGGTGGCCGTCCCGGGGGTGTGCGAGGTGTCGGTCGCCACGGTGATCAGGATCCTTCCTGCGAGCGGTCGCCCGGACGCTGGTCCAGCGCCCCAGGAGTCGTGCTCTCGTCTGCCAGGCTGAGGCGGTGCGCCCCACGTATGTCTTCTCCTCGGCCTACGGCCGTGTCCTCACGGCTGTCACGGCCGTCGCCGCCGTCGCCGCGGTCCTCGCCGTGGCCGGCGACCTGCCCCTGCGCGACGTCCTGACGACCGCCCTGGCCGGGGCCCTCGTGGCCCTCGTGGTCTGGGCCACGCTCGGCCGTCCCGCGGTGGAGGTCAGCGACGGCGAGGTCGTGCTGGTCAACGTCACCCGGACCGTCCGGATCCCGTGGCCGCTGCTGGACCGCGCCGAGGCCCGCTGGTCCCTCGAGGTGCACACGACCGACGGCCGACGCTGGACCGCCTGGGCGGCACCCCGCGGGAGCGCCGCCGGCGGCGCGATGCGCGCGGCACGGGGACGCGGGACGGCCGAGGGCGACCGGCTCCGCTGGACGCTGTGGGCCGCGCCGCGCGCCGCCGGCCGCGCCGGGCCGGCGGGGGCTGCGGGAGGGCACGAGGCGCAGCGCGTCCGCCGGCCCGGCACCGCCGAGTCGGTGCAGGCCGCCGTCGAGGAGCGTCACGCCGCACTGCTGACCGCAGGGCACCTGGATGGGGCCCGGCAGCGCGCCGCCGACGCGGGCCTGCGCGTCGTCGTGACCTGGAACGTCCCGACGATCGCAGGTGCCCTGACCCTGTCCGCCGCCGCCGTGGCGACGCGCGTGGTCTGACCGCTCGCGCGCCGCTGCGGCCGCGGGGCGCCCGAGAGGGCCCGCCAGACGTCGCCGCGTCAGAGGCCGGCCTCGTCGCCCCGTCGTCGCGTGGTCTCGTCGGCAGCGTCCTGCGGCGACGTCGCGCTCGTGTCCGCCTGCTGCCGTGCGGCCACGATCCCGGCGCGGGCCATCTTGCGCGCCGACGGGATGCGCTTCTGGCGCGGGTCGAAGGCGTCGCGCAGGCCGTCGCCGATGAAGTTGATGGTCAGCGCGATGATCACGATGAAGAGACCCGGCCACCAGAACAGCCACGGACGCGTCGAGAACGCTCCCTGGTACTCGCTGATGAGGGCGCCGAGGGAGATCTCCGGGCGCGTGATCCCGAAGCCGAGGTACGACAGCGCCGTCTCCAGCAGGATCGCGGCGCTCATGAGCAGCGTCGTGCTGACGATGATGACGCCGATCGCGTTCGGCAGGATGTGCTTGAAGATGATCCGCCTGCTGCTCGCGCCCGCCACGCGGGCGGCGTCGACGAACTCCCGCTCCCGCAGGGACAGGAAGTCGCCGCGCACCAGGCGCGCGAGACTCGTCCACAGGATGGCCCCGAGGGCGACGGCGAAGAGGGTCGAGCTGATCTGGCCGGCGAGCTTCCCGATCACGGCGCCGACCACGATCGTCGGGATCGTGATGAACAGGTCGGTCGTTCGCATGAGGAGGGTGTCCGCGCGCCCGCGGAAGTAGCCCGCGAGCGAGCCGACCGTCACGCCGATGATCGCCGCGACGAGGCCGATGATCGCGACGACCTTGAGCGAGGTCTGCGTGCCGAGCATCACCTGCGCGAACATGTCCCGCCCGATCTCGTCCTGCCCGAGCGGGTGCTCCCCGAGGGCGAAGCCGGAGCCGCCGAGCCACGTCGGCAGGCTCAGCGTCGGCGCGCCGCCCGGGTTGAAGGTCGGGCCGGCGGCCCCGGAGTGCTTCCACCAGCCGGGGACCGGCCCGAAGCCCATCGAGGAGAACGCGAGGACGATCGTCGCGAGGAGGATGGCGAGCCCGATCATGGCGCCCTTGTGCCGGAAGAACCGGCGGCGGACGATCTGCCCCTGGGAGAGCCCGGCGACGTCCTTGAGCTCGATCTCGTTCTCGAGCCGCTCGGACTGGGGCTCGCTCTGCGGAGTGCTCATGCTTCCAACCTGATCCGGGGGTCGACCGCGGCGTAGATGATGTCGGCCACGATGTTGGCGATGATCGCGAGGGCTGCCGTGATCACGAGGTAGGCCATGACCGGCTCGATCTCGGCCCCCTCGAGCGACCGGACGAAGAGCTGCCCCATGCCCGGGCGGGCGAACACGTTCTCGGTGATCACCGCGCCGCCGATGAGCGTGATGATGTCGATCGGCACGATCGTGGCGAGCGGGATGAGGGTGTTGCGGAAACCGTGCCGCACGATGACGACGCGCTCGGGCAGGCCCTTCGCCCGCGCCGTGCGGATGTAGTCCTGCGTCATCACCTCGAGCATGCTCGAGCGCGAGTAGCGCGTGTACGCCGCGAAGGCGATGAGGATGAGGGTGAGGGTCGGCAGGACCAGATGGGTCCACGAGTCGAGGACCTGCACCCAGTAGTTCCCGCCCAGGTTGGGGGTCCGGTCACCGAACGTCGGGATGGGACGGCCGCGCAGCGCGTCGAAGTAGGGCGGCCAGACGCTCATCACCTGGTCGATGAAGATCATCGCAGCGACGATGAACGCGGTGATCCCCGCAGCGCGGGCGGACACGCCTCGGTCCGGCCCGCCGAAGAGCATGCCGACCCCGACGCCGGCGGCGACCGAGACGAGCCCGAGGGCGGCGATGATGAGGTGCGACTCGAGGATCGCGTCGAAGATCCCCTGCATCGGGAAGTACAGCACCACGCCGAGGGCCACCGTCGTCAGGGACGCGTAGAGCGCTCGGCGGTTGTGCAGGCCTGCGGAGATCGCCGTCACGGCAAGTGCGGCGCCGGCGCCGAGCACGAGGAGCAGGACGGGGCCGATCCGCGGGTTGAGGTACCAGTCGGTGAGCTGGAGGAAGGCCAGCATCCCCCCGGTCGCCGCGGCGCCGAGGGCGAAGGTCTGCGCGCGGCGCACCGGGGTGCCGCCGACGGCGAGCGACCAGATGAGGCCGGCCACGAGGCTGAGCGCGACGATGGCGCCCCAGGCGATCACCGGGTCGGCCAGGAAGTCGTTGAAGCCGATCGCGCCCCACTGCTTGAGCAGCACCGCGACCCAGAAGGAGGGCAGCGAGTACAGGAGGAACGACAGGAAGATGATGAGGTAGTCGAACGAGCTGTACTGCCGCAGGGCGCTGACGATGCCGACCGCGACGCCGAGCACGAGGGACAGCAACGTGGCGGCGGTGACCAGCTCCAGGGTCGAGCCGATCGCGCTCGCGACGAGGGGTCCGACGTCCTGACCGGAGCGCCACGCGACGCCCGGGTCGCCGGTGACGAAGTTGCCGAACCACTGGAAGAAACGGATGACGACGTTCGTGTCGAGGTTGAGCTGCTCGATGCGCTGGGCGATGAGCAGCTCCTTGTTGGGATCCGTGCTCTCGCGCAGGTCCTGCAGCGGGTCCATCGCGCGGTCCACGAGCAGGAACATCAAGAAGAGGGCCACGAAGAGCGTGGCGAGTCCCGCCAGGGTGCGGCGGGTGAGGAAGGTCAGCACCAGGGTTGTCCTTGTCGTCGACTGGTGACGTCGTCGTCAGCGGGTGATCCTAACCACGGCACCCGGGGTCTCCGGGAGATCATGGTCCCCCCGCCCGGCGGGGACGACGCTACGCCCTTGCACGACCGAGGGCGCCGGGACCGGCGATCCCAGCGCCCTCGAGACGTACGGCATCCGGCCCGGGTGGCCAGCAGGCGAGACGGGTGTCTCGCCCACCGGCAACCCGGCCGGTCAGGACGGCACGGGTGCCGTCCGGAGGGTCACTCCGCGGCAGCCGCCGAACCCGGCTGCCAGTTCCAGAAGCCCTGGAAGATGGTCGGCGAGATCGCGATCTTGGAGACGCCGGTGATGTTCTCCGGGTTCCACGCGGTGACGCCGGGGAACTGGAAGATGGTGACGCCGAACGCGTCCTCCATCATCAGCGCCTCGACCTCGGCCAGGATGCGGGCCTGCTCGTCGGCGTCCGTCTCGACGTCGAGCTGCGCGAACAGCTCGTCCACCTGCGGGTTGGAGTACCCGTAGAAGTTGTTGCCGCCGCCGGTGATGTAGTTCGCCTTCGACTCCGTCACGGCCGTCGAGGTCGACTGCCAGCCGAACAGCGCCGCGTCGTAGAAGGACGTCGCGTTGGACAGGTCGGTACCCCAGTCGGACTGGACCTGGTACGGCTGGACGTCGAACCCGGCCTGCTCCGCCGACTGGCGGATCAGCTCGTACTGGTTCTGACGACGCGTGTTGTTGGGGTCGAAGAGGAGACGGACCGTGACGGGCGTCGTGACGCCGGCCTCGGTGAGGAGCGCCGTGGCGCCCTCGATGTCGACCTCGGCGTACGCCTCGGCCATCCCGTTCGCCTCGGCGATCTGGTCGTAGGCCGGCGAGCCGGGGACGGTCGTGAAGGAGTTGCGGACCTCGGCCTCGGGGTTCAGCGGACGGATGAGCTGCTCGACGATCTGCTCGCGCGGGATCGTCTTGAGGAACGCCTGGCGCACGGCCTTCGCGGTCTCGGCGTCGCCGCCGTAGGTCGCGGGGTCGAACGGACCGCCGTTGGCGAACTGCAGGTCGACGTGCTCGTACGTGCCCTCGTCGCTCGTCTCGACCTCGATGCCGTCGAGGTCCTCCAGCGCCGCGAGGACGTCCGCGGTCGACTGCGGGCTGATGAGGTCGACCTCACCGTTCTGCAGCGCCTGGACCTGGCCCAGCGGGTCACCGTTCCAGCGGATGGTGACGGTCTCGATGCTGGCGGGCCGGTCGCCCTGGTAGTTCTCGTTGGCGGTGAGCGTCATGAACTGCTCGGCCACGAACTCCGACATGACGTAGGCGCCGTTGGAGGTGTAGAGCTCGGCCTCGTCGGGCAGCGACGTGTAGTTGAAGTCGTTGCTCCACACGGACGCGATCGGGCTCAGCGCCTCGAAGTCCTCGTTCGTGATCGCGTCGACGAGGGCCTGCGTGGCCTCCTCCGGGTCCTCGATCTCGAGGGCGCGCTGGGCGACGACGTGAGCCGGCACGGCCGCACCGGTGATGCAGGTCTCCCAGTCGGCGAAGGGCACCGAGTAGGTGAACGTGATCGAGCTGCCGTCGATCTCCGGCGTCTCCTCGATGAGCGCCGCACAGGCCGAGGCGCCGTCGAAGTAGACGCCCGCGTCGAGCGCGTCCTGGTTCAGGACCTCGCCGGTCTCCTCGTCGAGCTCGGGCTCGACGTTGTTGAACTTGCCGTTCTGGGCCGCCCACTCGAGCAGCATGTCCGCGGGGGTCACCGGGACACCGTCGGACCACTGCGCCGTGTCCGCGAAGGTGTAGGTGACGGCGAGCGGGTCCTCGCTGGTGATCTCGTACGAGCCGAAGGACTCGTCCGGGGTGAGCTCGAGGTTCTCGTCGTAGTAGTTGAACGACGAGTTGACCAGGTACTTGACGATCGCGTTCGCCGTCGCGTTACCAGTCGAGCTGTTCTCGTTGAACGCGTAGAACGGCTGGTTCCAGGCGATGTTGACCGCGGTCTCGGTGTTGATGCCGGCGTTGTCGTCGGTCGTGCCGCCGTCCGTGCCGTCGCCCCCGTCGCCGTTCCCGGTGTCGGCGCACGCGGACAGCACCAGCGCGCTCGAGGCAACGACCGCGGTGAACGCGGCCTTGCGTGAGATCCTCAATGTTCCTCCTGACAAGGATGCGGTGGGGCCCAAGGCCCGGCCCGGTGACCGGAGCGGCCACCACGGCCGCGTCCGACGGGACATCCACCAATGGATGGCCGGGAGCCTACCCCCGCTCATTCCGGCATCTGGGACACGTCATCGGGTGGGAACCGGATCGTTACCAGTTCGATACTGGCTGGTAGGTCTCACGACGTGAGACGCGGGCAGGCTGTGGCGGGGGTCACTCCGGATCGGCGATGCGCTTCGAGCTACGGCTTCGCCCGCTTGCATGCGATCTGACGACGATATCCGTGGCGGTTTGCAGCTACGGGTTCGACTAGCACATCGGAACGTTTCATGCCGAGGGGTGAGATCAGGCGAGGCCGGCTGCCCCTCAGCGGGGATCCCGGCCCCACCCCGCCACCGTCCCTCCGTCCACGGTCAGGAGGACCGCCGCGCCGGTCCCGGGCCGCAGCACGCCGCGCAGGGCCGCCGGGCCCACCCACGTCTGGACCCCGCCGGCGAGCTCCACCGCGACCGGCCGGTCCCCGGTGAGCTCGGTGCCGAGCAGCACCCGTCGGGCGTCGAGCACGAGGTCACCGACCCCTGGCGCGCGTTCGGTCCAGGAGGCAGCGAGCGGACGGGACCACCGTTCCTCCCCCGTCGTCGCCTCGACGGCGGTGACCGCTCCCGGCTCGACCACGAGCACGGTGCCGTCGACGCGCGCGACCCGGCGCCACGCCGCCTCCTCTCGCTCCCACAGCACCGTGCCGGAGGCGGCGTCGACGGCGACCAGCAGTCCGTCCCGGTCGACGAGCGCGACACCCGGCGAGGACCCGTCGTCCGGCGCCTGCTCCACCGGGGCCCCGGCCACGTCCTGGCTCGCCCGGGGGGCGCTCCGGCGGTCGAACCACGTCGCCGACCGCTCGCCGCGGTGGACGAGCGCGCCGGATGCCGACGCCTCGACGCGCACCGGCAGCCCGGGCTCGGCGGTCCGTGACGGCGGGACCAGGACTGCACCGTCCCCCGCGTCCAGCACCGCCCCGACCACACCCTCGACCACGACCGTGCCGTGGTCGACCCGCAGGGTCAGCTGGTTCGCGGTCACGCCGTCGGGCAGGGGCAGACGGACCGTCCACACCAGCTCCGCGCTCGCGGCGTCCGGCGGTGCCGGGCTGCGGGCGAAGCGCTGGCGGACGACCGTCAGGCTCGCCCCCTCGCGGCGGGCCACCACGACGTCGTCGGCGGCGACGGCCCAGCCGACGGTCCGGCCGTCGAGCTCCTGCTCGTCGACCACCGCGCCCGTGGTCGGGTCGACGACGAGGAGCCTGCCGGGCACCTCGCCCAGCATCTCGTCGGTGTTCGGCGACCCGTAGCCGAACCCCGCGACTTCGCACAGGAGCATCCCGGCCGCCTCGTCGCACCCCAGGACGTCGGCGGGCGCCGCCCAGGCCGCCGACCACCGCACGTCGCCCGTCCCGGCGTCGCGGCCCACGAGCTGCGCCGACTGCGAGGTGCCCTCCACGAGGACGACGACGTCGGCCCCCGCGCCCACCAGGCGCGCACGAGCTCGCCACAGCTCCTCCAGCGGCTCGCGCAGCGACGCCGTGAACCCGGACCGCCCGGCCAGGCGCGCGACGTCGTCGTCGTCGCGCCGGTCCGCCGCGGCGGAGGCCCGGGCCGCCCCGACGAGGCCCACGACGAGGACGCCCAGCAGAGCCACGACCCACCAGCGGCGCGCCGGCCACCGTGCCGCTGGGCCGGCAGCCTCCGCCGGTGACCGCGCCGACCGCGCCCGCCGGCGCCCGTCCTCCGCCGGGGCGTCGTCGACGACCTCGACCGGCACCGCTCCGTGGCTGCCGCCGCTCATCGCCCCACGGTACGACCCGGAGCCGACGTCGTCGCCGGTCACGCTCCGGCGGCGTGCTCCCACGCGACCAGCGGGGTAGCGTTCCCGCAGGCCTCGGGACCGGCCCGGACGGTCCCCGGCGGCAGCGCGAGCACCGCACCTGACGGCCGACGAGGGACCGACGACGACGAGGAGTCCGCGTGCAGGAGGCGCTGAGGCTCCTCGAACGGCTCGCCATGGAGGCCGCGGGGATCGGCTTCTACGACTGGGACCTCACGACCGGCCGGCTCCGGTGGGACGACCACCTGCTCCGACTCTTCGGCTACACGGACGAGTCGTTCGGAGGCACGATCGAGGCGTTCGACGCCCGGGTGCACCCGCACGACCGCGTCCGGGTGCGCGAGGCCCTGGACGGCGCCATCGCGTCCTGCGGCGAGTGGGGCGCGCAGTACCGGATCGTCCTGCCCGGCGACGTGGTCCGCTGGGTGACCGCGCGCGGGCGCGCGATCGCCGGCCCCGACGGCACCGCCTCCCACGTCCTCGGCGCGGCGTTCGACACGACCGCTCAGGTCGACGCCGACGCCGGGGTCCTGCGCGTGCTCGAGAGCATGCCGTCCGCCTTCTTCTCGCTCGACGACGACTGGCGGTTCACCTACGTCAACGCCGAGGCGGAGAAGCTGCTCGGGGCACCGCGCACCGCGCTCGTCGGCGGCTCGGTGTGGGACCTCTTCCCGGCGGCCGTGACGTCGCGGTTCGAGGCGGAGTACCGCGACGCCGTCGCCACCGGCCGCCCCGTGGCGTTCGAGGCCTACTACCCCGCGCCCCTCGACGGGTGGTTCGAGGTCCGGGCCTGGCCGGGTCCGGAGGGGCTGTCCGTCTACTTCCTCGACGTCACGGAGCGGCACCGGCAGCAGGAGGAGCTCGACCGGGCGACCCGCCGGGCCCAGCTGGTCGCCGACGTCACCGCGGCGCTCGTCGAGACCCTCGACGCGGAGGAGGCCGTGGGCCGCCTCGCGCAGCTCGCCGTCCCGGCGCTCGCCGACTGGTGCCTCGTCAGCCTGACGGACGACGCGGAGGAGGCGGTCGACCGTCGGCACATCCGGGACGTCGGATGGTGGCACGGCGATCCCGCGCTCCGCGACACCGTCGAGCGGTACACGAGGCACCGGCTCCAGGCGCTCGCCCCGGGATCCTTCGTGGACCGCGTCCTCGCGACCCGCCGCGCCCAGCCGGTCCCCGAGCCCGCCTGGGAGTCGATCGACGCTCTGCTGGGGGACGGCGAGGCGCGGGTGGCGCTCGCGACCCTCCGGCCCGAGCACGCCGTGCTGCTGCCCCTGCGCGCCCGGGGCCGCATCGTGGGGATCCTCAGCCTCTTCCGCGGCGCCGAGCGCGGGCCGTTCGCGTCGGGGGACCTCACGACCGCCTGGGAGGTCGCCGGCCGGGCGGGCCTCGCCCTGGACAACGCCCGGCTCTACCGGCAGCAGCGCCTGCTCGCCGAGGCCCTCCAGCGCTCGCTGCTCACCGACCCGCCGGAACCCGACCACCTCGAGATCGTCGTCCGCTACGAACCCGCCGCCGAGGCCGCGCAGATCGGTGGTGACTGGTACGACGCGTTCCTGCAGCGCGACGGGGACACCGTGGTCGTCATCGGGGACGTCGTCGGGCACGACATGACCGCCGCCGCGTCGATGGGCCAGCTGCGCTCGCTCCTGCGCGGGATCGGCGTCGCGACGGGCGCTGGTCCGGCGGACCTGCTGACGGAGGTGGACCGGGCGATGCGCACGCTCCAGGCGCCGACCGTCGCGACCGCCCTGGTCGCACGGATCGATCAGACCCCGCAGGAGCGAGCCCGGGGCGCGTCGCGCATCCGCTGGTCCAGCGCCGGTCACCTCCCCGCGCTGCTCCTCGCACCCGACGGCACGGTGACCGCCCTGGAGCCAGGGCGGCACGACCTCCTGCTCGGCGTGCACGCCGATGCCGAGCGGCACGAGGGCGTCGTGACGGTGAAGCGGGGGACGACGCTCCTCCTGCACACGGACGGTCTCGTGGAGCGCCGCGGGTCGGACCTCCGCGAGCGCCTCACGCTCCTGAGGAACACGCTCGCGGAGCTCTCCGACCGACCCCTCGAGGAGCTCTGCGACGAGCTGCTCACCCGGATGCTGCCGGGGCACCCCGAGGACGACGTCGCGCTCGTCGCCGTCCGGCTGCACCCCCAGGACCGGGCCCGCCCGGCCGAGGCGGCCCCGCGCACCGTCCCGCCGGACGTCCCCGAGGAACCGCCGCATCCCGGGGCCGTGGACTGAGGGCTGCGGACGGCCCCTCGGACGACGCCGGCGGGCAAGGTCGTCGGGCGCGGTTCCCGGGCGGGACCTACGGTGAGGCGCATGCCCGCAGCAACCCGCGCCGTCGACGCCCTCATCCGCGGCTACCAGCGCCACCTCTCGCCCCGCAAGGGCTTCACCTGCGCGCACCTCGTGGCGCACGGCGGCACCTCGTGCTCGGCCGCGGTCCGGCGCATCGTCGAGCGGCGGGGCGTGGTGCGCGGCGCCGTCCCGACGGTCCTGCGGTTCGTCGCCTGCTACCAGGCGGCGATGATGCTGCAGCAGTCGAACGTCCAGGGGGTGTGCTGCTGCGGGGGCATCCCGATCCCGTTCCGCTTCTGACCGGTCGACGACCGGCACCCGACCTCCACCGCTCCGGTTCCCGACCCGAGCCGTCGGACCTCAGTCGAGGACGACGACGTCGTCCCCGCCCCGCAGGACCCCGCGGCCACCGATCCCGGAGACCCACCGGGCCGAGGGCGGCGCGGCCACCGTCCACGCGTCCGTGCCGGTGGCGAGGTCGATCGCCCGGAGCACGACCGCACCTCCGGGCTCGGCCGGAGCGTCCGGATCCGTCAGGTCGCTCTCGTCGGCCGGACCCAGGTCCGTGACGACGAGCCGGAGGCCGTCCGTGAGCGGGCGGGCGCCGAACGTCTGCACGGCGGTCGGCGCGGGCGCGGACCACCGGACCGCGCCGGTCCGGACGTCGAGGCCGAGCAGCCGGTCCCCCTCGGGGACGACGACCATGCCGTCCCGCCGCACCGGCAGGGAGGACGGCCACCGGGTCGCACCGTCGCCGCGCTGCCACAGGACCGCGCCCGTGCGGACGTCGACCGCGGACAGCAGCGGGGACAGCACGAGGACCACCTCCGCGGCCGTGCCGTCCGTGACCCGTTCGCTGACCGGCGCGCCGGGCAGGTCGGCGAGCAGCGACCCTGCGGTGTCGAACCAGGCGCCGCGCTGCGGGGACGGCCACACCCCGAGTCCACCGGGACCGGCCGTGACGACGACGCGGCTCTGACCGGGGTCGGGGGTCCAGGCACCCAGCGGCGCGCCGTCGTCGGCGCGGACGGCGGCTCCCAGCGCACCGCTGAGGGTGACGAGGCCGCGACCGACGTCGAGGCGGAGCGGCCCGGCGTCGTCCGCGTCGCCCGGGTCGGCGGTCGTGAACCCGGGGGTCGTCAGCGACCGGGAGCCGGGGACCGGCGACGCGGGCGCCCCGGTCCCGGCGAACGGGACCCGGGTGGCGGCGGTCGGTCCGACGGCCGCCCGCCACCGCACGCCGGCCGCCTCCGCATCGCCGGGCGAGGTGCCGGGGGCGAGGCGCACGAGGGCGACCTCGTCCCCGTCCCGCAGCGCGACCACGAGGTCCGCCCCGAGGACGGCCCAGTCGACGAGGGTCTCCGGCAGGGGGGTCCTGGCCCTGACGGTGCCGTCACCCAGGTCGACGTGGACGACCGCGGTGGCCGGGTCGCCGAGGGCGCACGCGGCGAACCGTGGGGGCGGTGCGGCGAGACCGGCAGCGGCCCCGCCTCGCGCACCTCGGTCCTGGACGCTCCGGTCCTGCGGCGTCCGGTCCGGCACGCGGCAGCCGTCCAGGTCCGCGAATCCGGCAGCGGTCGACCAGAGCTCGGTACCCGTCCGGGCGTCGAGGGCGCGCAGGGCGCCCCCGGCGCCGCGGGCCAGGACGGTGTCGCCGTCGACGGCGAGCAGCTCCCGGGCCGGCAGCCGGAGGGCCTCGACGAGCGGCTCGCGCAGCCCGGTGGCCATCCCGACGGCCGTGGCGAAGGGCTCGAGGAGGGCGGCCTCGCGCCGGTCGGCCGCCGTCCTCGCAGCGCCACCCACGACCATGACGACGGCCAGGACCGTCACGACCGCGGCCGCGACGCGCCGGTGCTGCCGGGGCGAGCCGGCGCGACGGTGGTCCGGCGGGGCGTCGTCGGGCGGGTCGTCGTCGGGCACGACGAGGACCAGGTCGGCGTCCTCGCGCGGCTCCCGCACCGCGTCAGGCTACGTCAGGGCTCGTCGTCCCAGGGCACGGGGGTGGTGGTGCCCGAGGACCAGTCGCGGCGCAGGATCGCGTAGGCCACCGACGCGACCGGCGCGCCACCCTCCACCGGCCACCCGTCGCGGTAGTGGGCCTCCTTGACGAACTGGCACCGCCGGAAGGTCCGCCGCATGGCGACGTTGTCCTCCCGGGTCTGCCCCTCGAACCGGTCGACCCGGGGCAAGGTCGTGAAGACGTGCGCCGTCAGCGCCCGCAGGACCGGGGCGGCGAGACCGCGGCCGCGGAACGCCTCGGCCAGGCGGAGGTCGAACAGCGGGGCGTCGTCGGTGAGGTCCTCCAGGACGGCCAGCCCCACGCGACCGTGACCGGTGACGTCGATCCAGAAGCCGGCGTGGTCGTCGTCGTCGTAGCGCCCGGCGTCGATCGCCCGCTCGACGGCCTCCCGAGCCGGGCACGGTACGACGTGGAACGGGAAGTGGTTGCCGGTGAGCAGGTCGACCAGGGCGGCCCGGTCCGCTCCCCGGGGGTCGAGCGGGGTGAGGCGGACGGTCGGAGGCGTCGGATCGGGCACGGTGAGCGACTCTGACGCGCGCGGGGGACCGCGGTCAACGGGATCTGGCGCAGGCCGAGGGCACCCTCACGGCGACGTCGCGAAGCGGAACACGGTGTGCATGCCGGTGAGCTGGAGGAGCTCGTACATCACGGGCGGCACCGCGACGAGGCACGGAGGCTCCGCCGTCAGCTGGGCCAGCCAGGCGAGGCCGCTGATCCCGGTCGAGTCGATGAAGGTGACCCCCGCGCAGTCGACCTCGACCGGGAGTCCGTGCCGGGCCGCCTCCTCGAGCCCGTCGAACAGGCCGTCCTTCATCTCCACGTCGATCTCGCCCTCGAGGACGACCCGGACGCCACCGTCGCGCTCCTCGACCCTGATCGAGCCGGCGTCCTCGTGCGGGTACGGCGTGACCCGCACCTGGCCCTCGGCGCCGAGCACTCGCCGGGCCGCATCCGCGACCAC
>NZ_CAMPHH010000067.1 GCF_946885855.1 uncultured Actinotalea sp.
ACGCAGCACCGACCTCCACGACGGTCAGCGACGACGCGAGCAGCCGGGGCGGGGCGGGCTCGTCGTCCGCCGCCGCGCCGGCGGGGGCGTCCGGGACGAACCAGAGGTCGACGAGGGC
Source organism: uncultured Actinotalea sp. (assembly GCF_946885855.1). The sequence continues at coordinate 119 of NZ_CAMPHH010000067.1, forward strand.
CCCCTCGACCACCGCGCTGGACACCTGGGCACCGGTCGTGACGGCCACGGCCCGCGCCCCGAGGTCGCCCTGACGGGCGACGGCGGACGCGGGGACGAGCTCACCGACACCGACGGTCCGGGTGACGACGAGGCCCTCGACGTCCACCTCGGCGGGGAGGTAGCCGGCCCCGGCGTCCGGGAGCCGGACCTCGACCACGCGCAGCGTCTCGGCCGCGAGGTCGTCCCCGGGCACGAGGGCCTCCCCCGCGGCGAGCACGGGGACCGTGCGGCCGGCCGCGCCCACCGCCCACGCCCCCAGCAGGACCGACGCGGCGACGAGGGCGAGGCCGAGCAGGAGCCGGGGGTCCCGCCGGCCGGGACGCCGCAGCCGGGGTGCCCGCGGGGCGGGCAACCCGTCCGGCCCGCCGGTGCCGAACCCGTTCCCGGCCGACTGACCGACCGACACCCCGGCGCTCCCGGACCCCACCTGCGCACGCACGTCCACGACGCCCCCGCCCCCTCGAACCGTCCTGCCCCACGAACCGCCCAGCGCGCGGTCGACGCCGCGCGCGGGGCTCATCATGCCGCGTCGCGCTGCCGCGGTGGGCCGTGACCCGCGTCTGTGGACGACGGAGCGTGCGGCCGGGCCCGTGCCAGACTGCTCGCATGCCGTCCCGGTTCCTCACGCTCGCCGACGTGCAGGAGGTCCTCAACATCTCCGCCGCCCAGGCCTACGCGCTCGTCCGCAGCGGCGAGCTGCCTGCGCTGCAGGTCGGCGGCCGAGGGGTCTGGCGCGTCGAGGCCAGCGAGCTCGAGGGGTACATCCAGCGCATGTACGAGCAGACCCGGGCCCGGATCGGTGCGGGCGACCTGGACCGTGAGACGCACGGGGCCGCGGAGAGCACGGGGGCCGCGGAGAGCACGGGGCGCGGCACGAGGGCCTGACCCGTCACCACCGGCTGACGACGACGACCGCGGCGACGAGGACGGCCTCCTGGATGCCGGTGGGGCGCCCGTCCGCCGGGTCCGCCACCCCGATGTCGATGTGATCGGCGCCCACGGCGTCCACCCGGCCGACGACGACGCCGCCGTCGGTCTCGCAGCGCACAGGGCACCGGTCCCGCGCGAGCGCGCGCAGGGCGTGCCCGAGACCGAGGCGGCGCAGCGCTGAGCCGACCCCGGCCGCGGCGACCGGCGGCGCGCCCCGCACGCTGACGACCGCGGGCAGGGGGACGAGATGCTCCCGCCGGCCGTCCTCCAGGAGGACCCAGCCCGCGGCGACGTCGACGACCGGGCCGTGGACCCGGACCCCGGTCCGCAGGAGGAGGTCCACGGGCGCTCCCACGCCGGACCGGAGGCGGTCGACGAGGTGGACGGACGCCCGTTCCGCGCGGGTGAGCTCCGCGACCTGCGCGTCCCGCTCGCCGGCGGCCCACGCGTCGGCCTGGAGCTCCATGTCCGCGAACAGCGCGTCCCATCGCACGACGGGCACCGTAACGCAGTCCTCCTCGGGGGTCTTGAGGTGCACTCCACGTGCGCCACGGCTCAGCCCGGGAGTTGCACGGGCGCACAGAGGAGCGGCAGTGCTCCCGCCATGCCCGCGGTGGTCCCGTGCGCCTCAGCGGAACGGGAGATCGGTTCTTGCGACCGACAGGTCTGCGTCGCGCCGGTCCGGTCCGGTCCGGTCCGGTCCGAACACCATCTGCCGGGCCCACCCGCAGGTCAGTGATCATTCTCGGCCCGGCCGGGTCGGGAACGCGACACCGCCGACGAGCGCCACCAGGCGGGAGGCGATGAGGTCCAGGTCCGCGTTGACGACGGCGGCGTCTCGCAGGGGCAGGAGCTCTTCCCAGTGGGACATGAAAGTACCGCGCAGCTGCAGCGCGCCGGTTGGCCGGGCCGACAGCCACCAGTGCAGGTGCTCGGACCCGTCACCCCATCGCGCGGCCTGGATCCGCGGCACGTCGAGCACGTAGCACGCCGCTCGTTCGATCGCGGAGAGGAGAACCCCGGACCGCGCGGCCTCGGCCTCCGTCAGGTCGCGCAGGTCCGTGTGCCGTCGGGACATGAGGAACGCCGCGAACGGCAGCGAGGTCCCTTCCACGGGCCGCCCGAGCGTCATCAGGCCGTCGCGCCAGAACACGTAGGAGCCGTCGTCGACCCGGCTCGCCTCGCACTGTGCGCAGTCGACCCCGCCAGCGCCGTGCCGCGGCTCCTCGGCCTCGGCCGGTGGGTCGAGCTCCCGGGGTGTGAGCGTCCCGTCGAACGGCCAGGTCCGCCACTGCGACCCGTCCGACTCGCGGTAGCCCTCCCGGTCCACGGCATCGCGCACGCGGGCATACCACTCCTGGGGTGTCTCAGGCATGGGCGTGATCCTTCCACCCGCGAGCTCTTCTACGCCGTGCCCGGCTTCGTGCCGTTCACCCATGCCGGAGCGAGCCGACGCGCCCCTGACCGTGCGCCCTCGGGGATGTCACCCGGGTCGAGCTTGAGCTCAGACTCTTCGGGTGCCGGCGCGCCGCACCTCCTGGGCGGCTGACCCGCCCAGGCTCGTTGGCGCTCGCGCAACCCGCGGCGCACCTGCTGCGCAGCTCCACAAAGGGCTCCGGGGCGTTGTCCACCGAGCTCGAGCGCCATTGACACGCCCTTGCCTCGTCCATCAAGGTGCAGACACATCAAACGGCACCAAACAGCATGGAGAGCGATCTCGAGGCAGGACGGCGCCGGCGACAGGCATCCCACACACGGGGACACAGATGCAGGGGGCGGACATGGGACACACCAGCGCGCAGGAGGCTCTCCGGGCCGTCCTCGCAGCGGCAGGCAGCACCGCACTGGCGACAGCACTCGCAGCACAGCTGCCCGACCACCTCCAGGCGGCCTCCGGCGGGCGCGCCGCCGTCGACGTCCTCGTCCTGGCCGCCGTCGTGCTCGTCGGCGCGGCCGCGGCCACCGCCCTGGCGGTGGGTTGCTGGGCGATCCTGCTCGGGGCGGTCGCCCGCACCACCGGGCACCGTGCGGCGGCTCTGGAGCGCGTCGCAGCCGCGCTGACCCCCGCCGTCCTGCGCCGGGTCGTCGCGGCGGGAGTGGGCGTCGGCCTCGGCCTGGCCGGGACGACGACCGCCTCCGCGGTCGAGACCGATCTGGGCTGGGTGCCCACCGCGACGACCGCGACCGCGGCGGCCGCGTCGACGAACGACACCCCCACGCCGCTCGCCCTGGGACCGGCGCCGGCACCGGAGCGGCAGTCCGCGCCGCAGGCTCTGCGGGAACCGGGGCCCGAGTCCTCCCTGCACCCCGGTGTCACGACGACGCCCACGAGCGCTCCCTCGGCGCCGGGCCCGACCACGCCGTCGGGGGCCCCTGGCGCGACGACCCTCACGGTGCGGCCGGGCGACACGCTCTGGGACCTCGCCGCCGCCCACCTGGGTGGATCGGCGACCGCTGCCTCGGTGCAGGCGGCGTGGCCGCGCTGGTACGCCGCGAACCGCGACGTCATCGGCGGCGATCCCGACGTCCTGCTCCCGGGTCAGGTCCTCACCGTGCCCTCCGGCGAGCCGGTCGTGAACAGCGCCGCTGCGACGACGGACGGGGTGGACCGGTGAGCGCCGTCGCCGCGAGCGCGGTCGGTCTGACGGTGCAGGGCCGGTCGGACCGGACCGGCCGCGCCGCGCGCCCCGACCGGTCCCGCGGGGACCGGCCGGTGCGGTCGGCGCGACCCCGGCCGGGGGGTGACGGGCGTCCGCGCCTGCTCCTCCTACCGCCGGTCGATCCGCAGCCCGGACGCCTCGTCGAGGCACCGCTGCACGAGCCGCCGACCAGGACGTCGGTCCGGTCGCCGCTGACCGAGGCCGTCTGGGCGGCCCGTCCGGTGCCCGAGCCGGAGCCGGTGGACCTTCCCGATCCGGCCGAGGTCGCCCGCGCGATCGTCGTCGCGACGGTGGAGGCGCTCGCGGGCGCTCGACCCCTGAGCCAGCTGGTGCGCTGGGTGACCCCGGAGCTCCACGAGCACCTCGTCGACGCGCGAGGGGTGGCGGGACCGCTCACCGGCACCGCACTCCGGGCCTCGGCTCGGGGTGCCACCGTGTGCCGGCTCGGCCCGGATGTCGCCGAGGCGACGGTCGTCGTCCACGACGGGAGGAAGGTGCGCGCCGCCGCCGTCCGGCTCGAGGTGCACCGGCGACGGTGGCGCGCCACGGTGCTCGAGATCTACTGACCGCGGGTGAAGCGCCGACGGCGGGCGGTACCGGAGGACCACCCGCCGTCGGCGACGCCCGCCCCAGGGGCAGAGGCTCCGGCCGAGACGCTAGACCTCGTTCTGGCCGTGGCAGACCTTGTACTTCTTGCCCGACCCGCACGGGCACTGCGCGTTGCGCGGCGTGCCCGGGTAGGTCTCGCCGTCCTTGTCGGCCGCGACCGCCTGCTCGGTCCGCCGCACCACCTCGGCGTCACCGTCCACGCTCGGCGCCGAGTACTGCAGCGGCACCCGACGGTCCGGTCCGTCCAGGCCCTTGGCGAGGATGACCGGCTCGGCAGCGGTGGCGGGGGCGGTGGCCGTCACGCCGGCCCGCGCAGCACCACGCGGCGCGGGACCGCTCCCGGCAGCCCCGGGCGCAGCGTCGGCCCGGGACGGCGCGGGTCCCCCGTCACCCGGACCTGCCACCGGCGTCCCGTCCTCGGCCGGCGTCTGCCCCTCGCCCGCCGCGGCGTCCGTCGCCGGTGTGACCCCCGCGGGCGTCGCCGCGGCGGCCTCGGACGGCTCCGCGACCTTGACCTCGAGGTTGAACAGGTAGGCGACGGACTCCTCCTTGATGGACTCCGTCATCGCGGCGAAGAGCTGGAAGCCCTCGCGCTGGTACTCGACGAGCGGGTCGCGCTGCGCCATCGCCCGCAGCCCGATGCCCTCCTTGAGGTAGTCCATCTCGTAGAGGTGCTCGCGCCACTTGCGGTCCAGGACCGACAGGACCACGCGGCGCTCGAGCTGACGCACGACGTCCGCCCCGAGCTGCTCCTCGCGCGCCGCGTAGGCGGCACGCGCGTCCTCCAGGAGCGCGTCCAGCACGTCCTGCCGCGACACCCGGGGCTCCCCGCCCGCCGCCTCGACGACGGCGTCGGCCTCGACCGAGACCGGGTACACGGCCTTGAGGGACGTCCACAGCTCCTCGAGCTCCCACGTCTCCGGGGTGCCGGCCGTCGCGGCGTCGACGTACCCGGTGACGACGTCGGCGAGGAAGTGCTGGATCTGGTCCTGCAGGTCCTCCCCCTCCAGCACCCGGCGCCGCTCGGCGTAGATGACCGACCGCTGACGGGACAGGACGTCGTCGTACTTGAGGACGTTCTTGCGGATCTCGAAGTTGCGCGCCTCGACCTGCGCCTGGGCGCTCTGGATGCCGCGCGTGACCATCTTGCTCTCGAGCGGCATGTCGTCCGGGAAGCCGGCGCGGTTCATCATCGACTCGGCCAGGCCGGCGTTGAACAGCCGCATGAGGTCGTCGGTCATCGACAGGTAGAACCGGGACTCCCCGGGGTCGCCCTGACGCCCGGAGCGGCCGCGCAGCTGGTTGTCGATGCGGCGCGACTCGTGCCGCTCGGTCCCCAGCACGTACAGACCGCCGAGGCCCACGACCTCGTCGTGCTCGGCCGCCACCGCCGTCTTGGCCTTCTCGAGCGCGTCGGGCCACGCGGCCTCGTACTCCTCCGGCTGCTCCGCGGGGTCCAGCCCGCGTGCCGCGAGGTCCGCGACCGCCATGAACTCCGCGTTGCCGCCGAGCATGATGTCGGTGCCGCGACCGGCCATGTTGGTCGCGACCGTCACGGCACCCTTGCGCCCGGCCTGCGCGACGATCGCCGCCTCCCGGGCGTGCTGCTTGGCGTTGAGCACCTCGTGGGGCACGCCCTGCTTCTTGAGCATCCGCGAGAGCAGCTCGCTCTTCTCGACGCTCGTCGTGCCGACCAGCACGGGCTGACCCGCGGCGTGCCGCTCGACGATGTCGTCGACGACCGCGGCGAACTTGCCCTCCTCGTTCTTGTAGACGAGGTCCTTCTGGTCGATCCGCTGCATCGACCGGTTCGTCGGGATGGGCACGACGCCGAGGCCGTAGGTGCTCTGGAACTCGGCGGCCTCGGTGGTCGCCGTACCGGTCATCCCGCTGATCTTGTCGTAGAGGCGGAAGAAGTTCTGCAGCGTGATCGTGGCGAGGGTCTGGTTCTCCGCCTTGATCGCGACGCCCTCCTTCGCCTCGATCGCCTGGTGCATGCCCTCGTTGTAGCGCCGCCCCGGCAGCATGCGGCCGGTGTGCTCGTCGACGATGAGGACCTCGCCGTTGATGACGACGTAGTCCTTGTCCCGCTTGAACAGCTCCTTGGCCTTGATGGCGTTGTTGAGGAAGCCGATGAGCGGTGTGTTGAGCGACTCGTAGAGGTTCTCGATCCCGAGGTAGTCCTCGACCTTGGCGATGCCAGGCTCCAGGACGCCGACGGTGCGCTTCTTCTCGTCGACCTCGTAGTCGACCTCCGCCTGCAGGCGCAGCGCCAGCTTGGCGAACTCCGCGTACCACTTGTTGGAGTCGCCACCGGCCGGTCCGGAGATGATGAGCGGCGTCCGGGCCTCGTCGATGAGGATCGAGTCGACCTCGTCCACGATCGCGAAGTGGTGACCGCGCTGGACGAGCTCCTCGGGTCGCCACGCCATGTTGTCGCGCAGGTAGTCGAAGCCGAACTCGTTGTTCGTGCCGTACGTGATGTCGGCGGCGTACTGGGCGCGACGCTCGTCCGGACGCTGACCGGACAGGATGCAGCCGGTCGACATGCCGAGGAAGCGGAACACCCGGCCCATGAGGTCGCTCTGGTAGCTGGCGAGGTAGTCGTTCACGGTGACGACGTGGACGCCCTGACCGGTGAGCGCGTTGAGGTACGCGGGCGCCGTCGCCACGAGCGTCTTGCCCTCACCGGTCTTCATCTCGGCGATGTTGCCCAGGTGCAGCGCGGCGCCGCCCATGAGCTGCACGTCGAAGTGCCGCATGCCCAGCGTGCGGCCGGAGGCCTCGCGCACGGCGGCGAACGCCTCGGGCAGGAGGCGGTCGAGGGTCTCCCCGTCCGCGTACCGGGCCTTGAACCGGTCGGTCTCCTCGCGCAGCTCCGCGTCGCTGAGCTGCCGGAAGGAGTCCTCCAGCGCGTTGACCTGGTGCGCCACACCCTCGAGCTTCTTGAGGGTGCGGCCCTCCCCCATCCGCAGGACCTTGTCGAGGATCGACGGCACGCGTACTCCAGACTCGTCGGCGGACCCGCACCGGCTGCGGGCGTCCCAGGTGAGGCGCGGCCCCTCGGCGGCGCCCCGTGGGGCGCCGCTCACCGGAAGGGCCGACGCAGACCACCGCCCATCGTAGGCGCAGTGCCCGGGAGACGGCTCACGCCGCCCCGCGACGGGGACGGCGACGACGGCGCGGCGCCACGACCACCGTCGCCGCTGCCAGCAGCAGGCCCCCGACCGCCCCGGCCGTCCCGAGGCGCTCCCCGAGCAGGAGCGCGGCCAGGAGCGCGGCCGTCAGCGGCTCGAGCAGCGCCACCAACGACGCCGCCGTCGCGGGCACCACGCGCAGCCCCGTGAAGTACGCGGCGTACGCGAGCGCGGTCGGCACGACGCCGAGGTAGAGGACCAGCCACCAGCCCGTCGGCGTGGCCGGGCCGACTGCGCCACCGCCGACGAGCACGACCGGCATGAGCAGCAGGCCACCGACGCTGAACCCGAGCGCCGTGAGGAGCACCGGGTCCAGGCCGGGGACACCGGTGCGGTTGACCATGGTGAGCGCAGCGAAGGCCCCGGCGGCGCCCAGGGCCAGGAGCGCTCCCCCCACCGGGTCCGCGCCCACGCCCGATCCCGCGAGGCCCACGAGCAGCACGAGCCCGGCCACCGCGAGCAGCACGGCCGCCACGGTGCGCCGCGACGGGAGCCGGCGCGCGAGCACCGCCGTCGCCGCGGCCACGAGGACCGGCGCGGCCCCGAGCGCGACGACGGTCGCCAGGCTGACGGACGACCGGCCGACGGCCACGAAGTACGCCGACTGGTAACCGGCCGCCAGGACGGCGGTGACCAGGACCCGGCGCACGACGGCGCCGGTGGGCCGCAGCCCGCGCAGCCGGCCCGCCAGGAACAGGACCAGCAGCAGTGCACCGCCGCCCACCCCGAGCCGGTACGCGGCCACGGTCGCCAGCGGCAGGCCCTCGCCGGAAAGCGCGCTCCCCGCGAGGCCCCCCGTGCCCCAGAGGGTCGCACCCGCCACGACGGCCAGGAACCCGGCGCGCGGCGTCGTCGTCCGGGCCGACGGCGGGCCGGCAGCTGCGGGGGCGGCGGCGCCCGGGCGGAGGACCATGGTGAGCCGGATCGTAGGGCGGCAGGGGGCGTGCGGGGGTCGGTGTCCCGCCCCGCCGTGGCGGTCCTGTGCCTCGTCGGCTCCAGTCCCGCCGGTCAGGCCGGTCCCGTCGGTCAGCCCACGACGCGGCGCAGGGGGCCGGCGAGCGCGCCGCCGGCCGCCTCGGCGACCACGACCCGGTCGAGCCGGAGCCAGGCGGCCAGGAGCACCAGCTCCGCGTGGAGCTCGGTCAGGGTCTGCGGCGGTGCCCCCGGCTCGAGGTGCGCGGCCAGGACCTCCAGCGCACCGGCGCGCCGGTCGGCGCGCAGGTCGACCCGGGCGGCGATCCGGTCACCCAGCAGGAACGGCAGCACGTAGTAGCCGTGCACGCGCTGCGCAGCCGGCACGTAGATCTCGATCCGGTACCGCGTGCCGAAGAGCTCCTCGAGCCGTCGCCGCTCGAACACGACCGGGTCGAAGGGGCTCAGCAGGGCCCGTCCCGTCGCCCGCCGCGGGACGGACGCGTCGCGGTGACGGTAGACGTCCCGGTCCCAGCCGCGCACCCGGACGGGCACGAGCACACCGGCCTCCACCAGCTCGCCCACGGCCCGCGTCACCCGTGGTCCACGGAGCCGGAAGTAGTCCGCGAAGCAGCGAACGGTGCCGATCCCGTGCGCCCGGGCGCCGATCTCCACCAGCGCGCGGAACGACGCGGCGTCGTCGGGCTCCGGCAGCGCGAGGACCTCGGGGGGCAGGACCCGCTCGGCGAGGTCGTACCGGCGCTCGAAGGCGCCGTTGCGCCCGGCGACGGCCACCTCCCCGGTGAAGAACAGCAGCTCGAGGGCCCGCTTGGTCACGCTCCAGTTCCAGCCCCAGTCCCCCCGGGGCCGGGGGTGCTCGTGCTCGAGCGCGGCCTGGGCCTCCCGCGCGGTCGCCGGGCCCGCGTCGCGCAGGAAGGCGGTGACCTCGTCGACCACCGCGGGGTGCTGGTGCGCGACCGACCGGATCGATCCCCAGGCGTGCTGCGCGTGCTCCCGACGGCGCCAGGTCAGGTGGCGGTACGTCGCGGGCGGCACGAACGAGGCCTCGTGCGCCCACGTCTCGACCAGGCGGCGCGGGGGCCGCGAGGTGGCGCGGTCCAGGAGCGCGGTGTCGTACGGCCCCAGCCGGGAGAACAGGGGGACCAGGTGCGCCCGGGCGAGCACGGAGACGGAGTCGATCTGGAGGAGCCCGACGCGGTCGACGACGCGCTGCAGGTCACCCAGGTGCGGCCGACCGGCGGGCACCGGCGCGCGGGGCCGGTCCAGGCCCTGTGCCCGCAGCGCGACGCGGCGGGCCTGGGCGAGCGTGAGCTCGTCGCCGTGCCGCGGCGCGGAGCGGTCACGGTTCGACGACCCGGAGACGGAGGGGCCCGAGGAGGTCACGGGCCCATCCTGCTGGCACGCACCGACACGCGCCGCCCACCGCTCGGCGGCGGTGGGCGGCGCGTGTCGTGGTGGCCGTCGGGGCCGGTCAGGCGGCGGACCTCAGACGGCGGCGGCCGAGCGCACCGGGGCGTCCAGCCGGATCACGCCGTAGCTCCAGCCACGCCGCCGGTAGGCGACGGACGGCAGCGCCGTCTCGGCGTCGATGAAGAGGAAGAAGTCGTGACCGACCATCTCCATCTCGTAGAGGGCGTCGTCGAGAGTCATCGGCTCGGCGCGGTGCAGCTTCTCGCGGATGACGACGGGCGAGTCGCCCCACGGCACCTCGACCGCGTCGCCGTCGACCGTGGGCGTGGGCGTGGGCGGCTCCACGACCTCCTCCGGCACCGCCTCGGCCAGGCGGGGCTCGGGGACCGTCACACCGTTGTTCTTGCGGTGGTCCTTGTGGCGGTCGCGGGCCCGCCTCAGCCGCTCCATGAGCTTCGTCGCCGCGATGTCCAGCGCGGCGTACTGGTCGTCGGCGCTGGCCTCGGCCCGGACCACCGGACCCTTCCCCCGCACCGTCAGCTCGATCCGCTCCGACACGTCGGACTGCCGCGGGTTGCGCTCGTGGGTCAGCTCGACGTCCACGCGCTGCGCGCGCGGGGCCAGCTGCGGGATCTTGGCGAGCTTGTCCTCGACGTGACGGCGGAAGCGGTCGGGCACATCGGTGTGACGGCCGACGACGACGATCTCCATGGTGACCTCCTGGGCTGGGGCGGCGGCGACGCCGCCCGACGGAACTGCGGGGTACGCCCTCACGGGGCGATCGGCGGGCACCACCCCCTCCCGGGGAGGTCCGGCTGCTCCCGGGGCCCGTGGGCCCAGGTCCCCCTCGACCGGAGGTCGGTGACGGGGAACAGCTCCATGCACTGACGTTAGTCCTCCCCCGCACCAGGAGGAAGTGGCGCGCCGGGGCACAAGATCACACTTCACCCGGGTCCACCGGAGCGGGTGTCGCGGCCAGGACCAGCGCGCCCACGACCAGCGCGCCGGACGAGGCGAGGGCCCGGGCGCAGGCGGCGATCGTGCTCCCCGTGGTCAGGACGTCGTCCACGACCAGGCACCACCGGCCCGCGACCGGGGCGGCGCCTCGACGCGCCACGAAGGTGCGCGCGGTGTTGCGCCCCCGGCCGCGGGCGCCCAGGCCGACCTGGTCCCGCACGCCGCGGCGCCGGGCGAGGGCGGGCGTCACGCGCACTTCCTTCCCGACCCCGTCCAGACCGCGCGCCGCCGCCGAGGCGAGGCCGCCGACGAGGTCCGCCCCACGACGACGTCGGGCGCCGGGGGTCGAGGGAACCGGCACGAGCAGGATCCCGGAGCCGTCGCAGACGGCGTCCAGGGTCCGGGCGAGGTCACCGGCCGCCCGCTCCATCACCGCCTCGAGCACCGGGCCGAGGTCCGCCCGGCCCCGGTCCTTCCACGCCACCACCGCGGCGCGCACGGGACCGTCGTAGGTGGCCACGCCCCACGCCGGCAGCGGCCCGTGCCGGGCGTCGTGCAGGCGTGGCGCCCCGGACTCGACCCGCCGGACCGGTCCCGTCAACCCTGCCCCGCAGGCCATGCAGAGCGCGACGTCCCAGGCGCCGCAGCCCGGGCACTGCTGCGGCACGAGCACCCGGCCCAGCTCGGTCAGCGCCGCGCGGGCCGCCCGGACAGCCGGGTGCCCCGGCACCGCTCGGGCTCCGCAGCCGGGCCCGAAGCCGGGTCCGGCCCCGGTGCTCGGCAGGTCCTCCACGCACCGAGGATGGCGCGTCGCAGGGCCCCCGCACCGGCGTCCACAGGCATCACTCCGCGCGGGGCACCGGACCGACCGCCGGCTCCCTCGTCGTCAGCCCGGGAAGGTCACGCCCTGGATGCCCTCGGCGACGACCGACCAGCTCTGGCCCTGCCGCACCGAGAGCACGCCGTCGGCCCCCAGGACGTACAGGCCCCGCTCACCCCGCCCGGCGGCGATCGCGACCGCCTCGTCGACGAGCGGCAGGGCCGACGTCAGGCCCCCCACCTCGACGAGATGGACCGTCGCGGCGGCCTGGCTGCCCGTGCGCCCGAGCACGCCGACGGTCACCTCGTCCACCCAGACGACCGGACCGACGTCGACGAGCGCGGGGGCCAGCGGCAGCGGCTCGCCGGACTGGCGGGGGGTCCCGTCCTCCATCCTCGCGACCTCGGCGACGTCGACGGCCGCACCCTCGGGCCCGGACGAGGTCACGACCAGCCGGGCACCGTCGACCGCGACGGCGAGCCCCTGCAGGGTGCGGCCGGCGAGCCACGGGAGCTCGACCTCCACGGTGGTCCCGTCCGCTCGTGCGGCGCGCAGCACACCCGCCGAGGTGCGCTCGCCCGACCACACCCAGCCGAAGCGGTCGACCGACGGCGCGACCAGCGCGGTCCCGGTCAGCACCGGGAACGGCGGCCCACCGTCCGTGGGCACGACGGCCACCTCCCCGGCCCCGAGACGCACCGCGACGACACCCCCGCCCGGCTCGAGCGCCGGGCTGCCGGCGCCGTCGGGCAGCGGTGCGACGCCCTCGACCGGTACCACCGTGCCGCGCTCCAGGAGACCGAGGACGCCGCCGGCGAGCACGTACGGCCCCTCGCCGGGGATCGGGTTGACGGTCAGCTCGGGCACGGCAGGCGGGTCCACGGGGGCACCGGCGATGAGCATCTGGACCTCGTTGACGAGGACGCCCTGCTGGCGCATGAGCGTGGCGTCGAGCTGGGCCTGGAGCAGAGCGCGCTCGGCGGCGCTCGCCAGGCGCGTCTCGACGCTGAGGTCGACCTGCGCGACGCCCCGCTCGACCGTGACCGCGGTGGTGCTCAGGCGCGCGCCGTCGGGGACACCGGTCCGCACGGCGTCCCGCAGCCAGGGCGAGGGACCGGCGAGCAGCGCCTCGACGGCGGCGGTGGCCTGGTTGCGCGCGGCGAACCAGCGCACGTCGGGGACGAGGTACTGCAGGTCCACGGTCGCGAAGTACACCGGCGTCCGCCGGTAGAACTGCTCGAAGGTGGGCGAGGCGAGCAGGACGCCGTCCTCCAGCGCGGAGATGCGCCACTGGTCGTCGTCGCCCTGCCTGAGCTCGAACGCGACCTCCTCGCGCGTCGACGGTGCGGCCTCGGAGAGCCGGCCACCCGCGTCGATCGTCGCGGCGACCGGGACGGTCACGAGCACGGTCCCGTCCTCCTGGCGGGCGATGTCGGGGCCACCGCCCTGGTAGACCACGGTCCTGGCCCGGGGGTCCCAGCCGGAGGAGGCCTGGAACGTGAGGAACTGCCGGGCCGTCGCGAACTCGTCGAAGATCCCCGCGTCGACGGCCCGCAGGAAGCCCCCGACGATCTGCTCCGGCGGTGCGTCGGGCTCGGGCGCGATCGCCAGGGGCACGGGGGCGCCCGGCTGCCGGACGACCACCTCCCCGGTCCCGATGGGCCCGGAGGTCGGGATGGTCGCGCAACCGGCGAGTGCCACGACGGCGGCCAGGAGCACGACGACGGCGCGCGTGGCGCGGGCGCGGGAGGGCGGGGACGTCCGGCGGTGCATCAGGCCTCCAGCCGGTCGAGGTCCGGCACGGCAGCGGGGTCGAGCTCCTGCGGCCGCGGGGCGGCCACCACCGGTGCCTGCGGGACGGGCGGGGCCGGCTCGGGGACGGAGCGCGCGCCCGCGCCCGGCGGGAGCATGGAGCGCGTCTCGACCGGGAGCATGACGGCCTCCGCGCTCGCGGCCCTCGTGATCGCCAAGAGCGAGCTCGAGCAGCACAAGGCCGCCT
>NZ_CAMPHH010000068.1 GCF_946885855.1 uncultured Actinotalea sp.
ACCGAGCTGTACGCGACGACGCCGCGGCGCAGCTGGTCCACCGCGCGGCGGGCCGTCGTCCGGGTCGCCGACGACGGCGCGGCCTGGCCGATCTGGTCGAGCAGGTCGATGACCTGCTTGCACCACCGCACGAAGTCCCCGGCCGCCAGCTCCGTGCCGGTGAGGACGGTGCCGAGGCTGCGACCGGAGGCCCAGCGGTGGATCGGCTCCACGAGCCCGGTGTCCAGCGGCCGGGTGGCCTGCAGCCGGTGCGCGAGCTCGAGGTCCTCCAGCCGTGACCAGACGCGCACCGTCTCGTCGAGGGCCTGCCCGAGCCGCCCCTGGGGGCCACCCGGCACCTGCGGGACGTGCTCGCGCTCCTCGCGGCGGGCCTCGAAGACGACCGTCGAGACGACGGCGGCCAGGGCCGGCGCGTCGAGGCCGTCCCACACGCCGCGACGCAGGCACTCCGCGACGAGCAGGTCGCTCTCGGCGTACAGCCGGCGCAGGAACTGCCCCGAGGAGGTGACGCGCAGGCGGTCCCGACCTGGCGCGCCGTCGGCGTCATCGGTCACGGTCTCGAGGTAGCCCGTGGCGCTGAGCACGTCGCAGATCCGGTCGAAGACCCGGGCGATGGAGCTCGTGCGGCCCTCGATGCGCCGCACGAGCGCGTCGTGCTCGCGCTTGAGCCGGTGGTACCGCTCGGCCCAGCGCGCGTGGTCCTCGCGCTCGGAGCACCCGTGGCACGGGTGCGCCCGCAGACGACGGCGCAGCCCGGCCACCGTGGCGTCGTCGGCGGCGGGCGCCCGGTCCTTGCGGCCGCCGCGGTCCGGCCGGGCCGCGCGAGCGGGGTCCGCCAGGGCGCTGCGCATCGCGGAGGCGAGATCGCGCTTGTGGGCGGCGTTGCGGGGCGAGAACTGCTTGGGGATCCGGACCGAGGTGACGGTGCGGACCCCGCGCTCGAGGTCGGCGGCGGTGAGGGTGCGGACCTGCCGCTCCCCGGTGAGGACCGTCGGTCGCGGCCCGTCCAGGCCCGCGTCGCGGCCGGGGTCGAGCACGACCGCGTACCCGGCACGGCGACCGCTCGGGATCTCCACGACGTCCCCGATGCGGAGCTGCTCCAGGCTCGCCCGGGCCTCCGCCCGGCGCGCCCGGGCCGCCTCGCGGGACAGGTCCTGCTCCCGGTCCGTCAGCTGGCGCCGGATCCGCGAGTACTCCGCGAAGTCGCCGAGGTGGCACTCCATCGCCTTGGCGTAGCCCTCGAGGGCCTCGGCGTGGGACTGCGCCTGCCGGGCGAGGCCGACGACGGCGCGGTCCGCCTGGAACTGCGCGAAGGAGGTCTCCAGGACCTCCCGCGCCCGCTCGCGGCCGACCTGCGCGACGAGGTTGACGGCCATGTTGTAGGTCGGGCGGAAGCTGGACCGCAGCGGGTAGGTCCGGCGCGAGGCGAGACCGGCCAGGGCGACGGGGTCCAGCGCGCCGTGGTCGACGACGACGGCGTGCCCCTCGACGTCGATGCCGCGCCGCCCGGCGCGTCCGGTGAGCTGGGTGTACTCCCCCGGCGTGATGTCCACGTGCGCGGAGCCGTCCCACTTGGTCAGCTTGTCCAGCACCACCGACCGTGCGGGCATGTTGATGCCGAGCGCCAGCGTCTCCGTGGCGAAGACGACCTTGACCAGGCCGCGGGAGAAGAGCTCCTCGACGGTCTCCTTGAACAGCGGCAGCAGGCCCGCGTGGTGCGAGGCGATCCCGCGTTCGAGCGCCTGGCTCCACTCCCAGTAGCCGAGGACGGCGAGGTCCTGCGCGGGCACCGCGGCGCAGCGCTGCTCGACGATCGCCCGGATCTGCGCCTCCTGCTCCGCCGTCGTCAGCCGCAGGCCGGAGCGCAGGCACTGCTGCACGGCGGCGTCGCAGCCCGCGCGGGAGAACACGAAGAAGATGGCCGGCAGGAGCGCCTCGCGGTCCAGCACGTCGACGACGGCGAAGCGCGGCGCCGGTCGGCGCGAGGGCGTGGGCACGCCGCGGCGCCCGCCCCGTCCCCGGAACCCGCGGTCGCCGGGTCCGCTGCCGCGGTAGGGCCCCTCGGCACGTTCCAGCCGCCGCAGCGCCTGCGCGAGCTCCGGGTTGATCGGGGGGTCCACGCCGGGGGCGGTCGGGTCGACGTGCCCGGCGTAGAGGTCGAAGAGGCCGTCGCGCGTCATGACGTGCTGCCACAGCGGCACGGGCCGGACCTCGCTGACGACGACGGCGGTGTCGCCGCGGACCATGGTCAGCCAGTCGCCGAACTCCTCGGCGTTGGACACCGTGGCCGAGAGCGAGACCAGCTGCACGTCGTCGGGCAGGTGGATGATCACCTCTTCCCACACCGGTCCGCGGAACCGGTCGGCGAGGTAGTGCACCTCGTCCATGACGACGAAGGCCAGGCCGTCCAGCGCCGGTGAGCCGGCGTAGAGCATGTTCCGCAGCACCTCGGTCGTCATGACGACGACGGGCGCGTCCCCGTTGACGCTCGTGTCCCCGGTGAGCAGGCCGACGGCGTCCGGGCCGTACCGGCGGACGAGGTCGCCGTACTTCTGGTTGCTCAGCGCCTTGATCGGCGTGGTGTAGAACGCCTTGCGCCCCTGCTGCAGCGCCAGGTGCACGGCGAACTCGCCGACGACGGTCTTGCCCGCGCCGGTCGGCGCCGCGACGAGCACCCCGCGGCCACCCTCGAGGGCCTGGCAGGCGTCACGCTGGAAGTCGTCGAGCTCGAACTCCAGGAGCCGGGTGAAGGCGGCCAGCTCGGTGCGCTGCTCGGCCGCGCGGCGGCGGGCGGCGGCGTACCGCTCGGCGGGGCTGGGCTCCGGGGACACCCGGGACGTGCGGGACATGCCGTCAGCCTAGGCAGACGCGCTGCGGACGCACGGTGCGGCCAGGAGGGGCACAGTCAGGACAGCAGCCGCACCGCGCCCGGGACGACCTCGGCGAGCATCGGCAGCGGGCCGAGCCGCTCGCCGTCGGCGTAGGCCACGGGCGGCGCAGGCCCCAGCGGGCTGGGCTCGACCAGCACGCTGCGGCTGCGCAGCACCGTGCACGCGGGGTGACGCACGTGCCCGCCGGAGAACACCCGGGGGAAGACGGCGAGCAGCTCCGCGCGGCTCAGCGGTCCGGCGACGAGGACGTCCAGGAGCCCGTCGTCCATGCGCGCGTCCGGGGCGATGCGCATCCCGCCACCGAACTGCGGCGCGTTCGCCACCGCGACGAGCGTGCCGGTCGACTCCCACGTCGTCCCGTCGTCGAGCGTCAGGCGGTACCCGTAGGGCCGGAACGTGCGCAGCTCGGTCAGGAGGGCCCGGACGTAGCGCGCCGTGCCGCGCGGCCAGGTCAGGGTGTTCGCCCGGGCGTTGACGGCGGCGTCGACGCCGCAGGACAGGACGCCGAGGTACCACTCCCGCTGGGCGTACCCGGGCGGTCCGACGGAGACGGCGTCCAGCGCCCGGACGCCGTCCGTCCCACGGCCGAGGGCGCGCTCGATCGCCGCCAGCGCCGCCTCCGGGTCGTGCGTCGGCAGGCCGTGGACACGCGCGATGTCGTTGCCGCTGCCCGCCGGGACGACGCCGAGCGGCAGGTCCGTCCCCGCCACGACGCCCGCACCCAGGTGCACCATCCCGTCCCCGCCGACGACGACGAGCGCGTCCAGCCCGTCGACCACCGCCTGGCGGGCCCGCTGGACCGCACCCGCGGCGTCCGGGCCGGACAGGTCCACGACGTCATGCCCCCGCCGCCGCGCCGCCGTCGTGAAGCGGTCCCCGCGGGTGGCGCCGCGTCCGTGCCCGGCGGTGGGGTTGACGACGACGCCGAGGCGGAGCCCCGCGGCGCTCACCGGTCGTCGGGGGTCGTGACGGCCGTGCCGGGAGACGCGAGCTCGCGCGTGCGGTGCGCGTCGTCCCGGCGGTCGCGCAGGACGCACACGCCGACGGCGAGGAAGTAGAGGGCGAGCATGGGCACGCCGACGGCGAACATGGTCACCACGTCCGGCGTCGGGGTGGCGAAGGCGGAGAACGTCATGACGAGGACGACCGCCCAGCGCCAGCCCTGGAGCCACGTCGCGCCGCGGACGAGGCCCGCGAAGCTGAGCCCGACCATGAGGACGGGGAGCAGGAAGGCGATCCCGAACGCGAGGATCACGCGCATGACGAAGCTGAGGTAGAGCTGGGCGTCGATGAGGTTCGCCGCCTCGTCGGGCGTGAACTCGGTGAGCAGCCGCACGGCGTTGGGCAGGACGCGCCACGCCAGGTAGCCGCCCGCGAGGAACAGCGGGGCCGCCGCGGCGATGAAGGCGACGGCGGAGCGGCGCTCCTTGGTCGTGAGCCCGGGCGTGACGAAGAGCCACAGCTGCAGGAGCCACCACGGGCTCGACAGGAAGACGCCCAGGAAGAGCGAGACCTTGATCTTGACGTCGAACGAGGTCGCCACGCCCGGGAAGTTCAGCGACGTCAGCCCCTCGCGGTCGAGCGAGACGATCGGCTGCTGGAGGGCGTCGAGCACCGGGTCGTAGAGGAACCACCCGACGACCGCCCCCACGAGCAGGCCGGCTGCGGCGAGGACGACACGCCGACGCAGCTCGACGAGGTGCTCGCGCAGGGGCATCCGCCCGTCGGGGTTCTTCCGACGGCGCTGACCGATCACGGGGTCAGGTGGTCGGGCCGCGGTCGCTGTCGGCGGCGCGGTGCTCGGCGGCCGCCGGGGGCGCCGTCCCGTCCGCGGCGGGACGGTCCTCCTCGCGACGAGGTTCGACGGCACGCGGACGGTCGTCCTGGAGGTCCTTGACCTCGCTCTTGAAGATCTTCAGCGACTGACCCACGCTCCGTGCGAGGTCCGGCAGCCGCCGCGCCCCGAAGAGCAGGAGGATGATGAGGACCAGGATGACGATCTGCATGGTGCCGGGTCTCATGCTTGTTCCTCCTCGCAGGGGCTGCGCGGCGGTCCGTCGGGACCGTCGGCTCATCGTAACCAGGCGACCTCAGTGCGTGTACGAGCGCCAGCGCGCGTACGCGGCCTCGTGGCGGGCCTGGCGTGCGGCGCGGCGCCGCGCGGTGCCCTCGGCGGCGAGCGCGCGCCGGGCCCGTGCCGGCTCGGGATCGGTGAGGTCCACCGGGACCGGTGAGGTCAGCGGGAGCGTCGCCGCTCGGGCCTCCGCCTGGTCGGCGAGCTCGCCGAACACCTGCGAGGCCCGATCGAGCTCGGCCAGGAGGCGCTTGCCCTTGCGGTACAGGTCCCGCCCGAGGAAGAACGCACCCGTGAGCGTGCCGAGGACGAGCAGCGTCCAGACGGTGAACCAGAGCACCCGGTCAGCCTAACGTCGCGGGCCGCGGGGCGGCGTCGTCGTACCGCGCCAGCGCCCGTGCGGCGGCACCCGCCGCCTCCGCCGCGGCGTCGGGCGGGTCGACCGCGCGGACGTCGTCGGCCAGCCGCAGGAGCAGCTGGCGCAGCCACGCGCGGGAGGCGACGGGCAGGGTGACCCGGAAGCCGCCGTCGGCGAGGTCCACGACGCCCTCCACGGGCAGCTGCTCGGCGACCCACCGGGCGCGCCCGGACAGCTCGACCGTGACCCGCTCGTGCGCCGCGTCCGCCTCGAAGGTCGCCGGCGCCTGCGGCCGCTCGGGCCGGTGCGCGACGGGCTCGTCGAGGACGCCCAGAGCGAGGATCCGGTCGAGGCGGAAGAGGCGCTCCCCGCCGGCGCTGTGGCACCACGCCTGCAGGTAGGACCGCTCGTCGCCGGTGACGACCTGCAGCGGGTCGACCTCCCGCTCGCTCGTGCGGTCGGCCGCGTCCACGTAGCGCAGGTGGACCCGCCGGCCGGCGCGGACCGCGGCCCGCGCGCCGGCGACCACCTCCGGGTCGGCCTCGAGCGCGAGGTGGACGTCGACCGTCGAGGCCGCCTCCCCCGTCGCGGCGGTGAGGGCCTCGAGCGTGCTCGCCAGCACCGCCCGCTCCCGCTCGTCCAGCGCCTGGCCGACCGACTCCCCCAGCGCCCGCAGGGCCGCCACGAGCACCACGGCCTCGCGGGTCCCCAGCCGCAGCGCGCGGCCCATGCCCCGGGACTGCGTGAGGCGGACCAGCCCGGAGTCGAGCGACGCGGCGTCGAAGTCGATGAGGTCGTCCGGGAAGTAGCCGGGCGTACCGGTCATCCACAGCAGGTCGACGTCGTCGAGCACCTGGCGGGCGCTGACGCCGAACTGCGCGGCCAGCTCCTCCACCGTCGCGCCGTCGGTGCGGTCCAGGAACGCCACCATGCCGAGCAGCCGGACGAGGCGTTCGGGCGTGCGGTCAGCCACGGTCCGCCTCCGTCACCCGGGCGTCGGTGGACGGTGCTGGCGATCGGTCGCCGGTCACCCGCTCCCCCATCGCCACGGCGGCGCGCAACCGGGTCACGACGGCGTCCCGCAGCGTTCCGGGCGCCAGGACGACGACGGCGTCCGTGTACCCGATGATCTCGTCGGCGAGGTCGGAGGTGCGCTGGTACGGCACGGCGAGGAGGTCCGCGCCCTCCGGCGCCGCGACGCCGTCGGGCGCCGGGCCGGGGTCCGCCGCGGCCCGGGCGCGCAACGCGCCGGCGCGGTCCGGGGCGACGGCGAGCCACCCCGTGCGGGCGTCCGCCTGCTGCACGCTCGTGACCAGGGCGAGCGGGTCGGCGTCGGCGGGCACCGTGAAGGCCCCGCGCTCCCCGACCGCGCGGATGCGGCCGGTGATCCGGCTGAGCCGGAAGACGCGGGGCGCATCCCGGTCCCGGTCCCGGCCGACGAGGTACCAGCCGCCGCGGCTGGCGACGAGGCGCCAGGGCTCGACGTGCCGCGTGAGGACCTCGCCCGTGCTCGCGGCGCGGTAGGTGAAGGAGACGACCTGGCGGTCGTGCGCGGCGTCCAGGAGGGGTGCCAGCGCCGGTCCCGCGGGGTGGACGCGTGGCGCCAGACCCGCGACGGCGTCGGCCTCGCCCGGCGTGTCACCGACGACCCGCAGCTTGGTCAGGGCCCGCGACGCGTCCCCGCGCAGCGTCTGGTCGTTCCAGAACTCCGCGGCGAGCGTCAGGACGCCGAGCTGGGCGGCGGACAGC
Organism: uncultured Actinotalea sp.; assembly: GCF_946885855.1. Next base: position 7,073 of record NZ_CAMPHH010000068.1, read on the forward strand.
TGCAGCGGCGGCAGCGCGTACGCGTCGGTGTCGATCCGGTAGCCGACCTCGTCGCCGTGGGCCGCCGCGGTCACCGTGACCACCGGCACGCCGAGGTCGCGCAGGATGTCCTTGTCGCGCTCGAACTTCCGCTCGAACGCCTCGGTGCTCGCGCCGTCGTCGTACCCGGCCACGGAGGCGCGCACCTGCTCCTTCGTCATGGGGGCGGTGGTGTTGACCAGCGCGATGACGAGGTTGAGCAGGCGCTCGGCCTGGGGGATGGAGTCGGGCATCGGGGTTCACGCTAGCGGGCCGGTAGCGTGACGGCGTGATCACGTGGCGGCAGGGAACCGTGGTGTCGGTCGGCGCGTCGTGGCCCGGCGCGCTGGAGCTCCGCGTCGCCGTCGAGGCGCCGGCAGCGCAGCACGTGCCCGCGCCGCGTGACGGAGCGCCGTCGGTGGACGGTCCGGCGGCGGATGCCCCCGACGACGCGCCCACCCTCGCCCCCGAGGTCCGCGCACTCGCGTACCCGGACCTCGTCGGCACCCCGGTCGTCGGTGACCGCGTGCTGCTCAACGTCAGCGCGCAGGCCCGCGGCCTCGGGACCGGCGGCTACGCGTTCGTCGTCGCGCTGCCGGACCGTCTGCCGTCCGACCCGTTACCCGGGCCGGGCCACCTGGTCAAGGCGCGGTACACCGCCCTGCAGACGATGGTCCTCGGCGTCGACGAGCAGGAGTCGCCGCACCACGGCGCCCTCGAGGACGCCGACGACCTCGCCGGACTACCGGTCGTCGTCGCGGACCTGCACTCGGCGGTCCCGGCCGTCGTCGCCGGGGCGCGGTGGTCCGCCGCCGCCGCCGGAAGGCCCCTGCCCCGCGTCGCGTACGTCATGACCGACGGCGGCGCGCTGCCCGCCTGGTTCTCGCGCAGCGTCGCCGGGCTGCGCGCGGCGGGCTGGCTGGACGCGTGCGTGACCGTCGGGCAGGCCTTCGGCGGCGACCTGGAGGCCGTGACCGTCCACACCGGCCTGCTGGCGGCGCGGCACGTCCTCGGCGCGGACCTCGTCGTGGTCGCCCAGGGACCCGGGAACCTCGGCACGGGGACCCGGTGGGGCTTCTCCGGCGTCGCGGCGGGCGAGGCCGTCAACGCCGTCGGCGCTTTGGGCGGACGGCCGGTGGCGAGCCTGCGGGTCTCCGGCGCGGACCCCCGCGAGCGGCACCTCGGCGTGTCCCACCACTCGCGCACCGCCTACGGTCGCGTCGCGCTGCACCCCGCGGACCTGCCTGTGCCGGTCCCCGGCCACGACCCGGTGCCGGGTGTCCGCGCGGCGGTGCTCGAGCAGGTGCACCGGCAGGCGGTCGAGCTCTGTGCGCCGGCGGGCCGGCACCTGCTCGTCGAGGTGCCCGCGGACCGCGCGCTCGCGACCGCCCTGGAGGAGACGCCGGTGCGGCTGTCGACGATGGGCCGCGGGCTGGACACGGACCCCGAGTCCTTCCTCGCGGCCGCCGTCGCGGGCGTGCACGCCGAGCAGGTGCGGGCCGTCGACGGGCGCTGAGGTCAGCCGACAGCCGCTGAGGTCAGTCGTCCCGCGGCGTCTGCGAGTGCCGTGCCACGAGCGTGGCGAGCCGACGTGCCTCGGCGACGGCGAAGGCGCCGTCGGACCGCTGGATCCCCATGACCGCCAGCGTCTCGCCGTCGGCGAGGTCCAGCTGCACCCAGGGGTGACCGTGGCCGAACCGGACCGAGACGACCTCCGGCCACGTCACGGTCCGGGTGGTGACGAGGTTGCGGACCGTGAGCCCCTCGGGCGACGGGTCGGCGCGGACGCCCGCGTGGCGCAGCAGGAACCACGCCCCACCGGCGGCGAGCAGTGCCAGGCCGGCCCGGTCGAGCCACGCCACGGTGACGGTGGCGTAGGACGGGACGAGCACGGCCAGGCCGAGGATGACGACCACGACGAGGACGGCGACCGCGGTCGACACCCACCGCGCAGCGCGGGGTCGGAACGGTCGGTACGGGTCCTCGGACGGCACGGCTACAGGCGGCAGGCGTGGATCTGGGTGACGAGGATCGCGCGGGCACCGACGTCGTACAGCGCGTCCATCACACGGTTCGTCTCGTCCTTGCGGACCATCGCCCGCACCGCCGACCACTCGCTGTTGTGCAGCGGCGAGACCGTCGGCGACTCGAGGCCCGGGGTGATCGACACGGCGCGCTCGACGTGGGTGTTCGGCACGTCGTAGTCCATGAGGACGTACTGCTGCGCCACGAGGACGCCCTGCAGCCGGCGGGTCAGGACGTCCAGCCCCGGGGGCAGGGACTCGGTGTCGCCCGGGCGGACGAGGACCGCCTCCGAGCGCAGGATCGGCTCGCCGAACACCTCCAGGCCGGCGGCCCGCAGGGTCGACCCGGTCTCGACGACGTCCGCGATGACGTCGGCGACGCCGAGCTGGATCGCGGTCTCGACGGCGCCGTCCAGCCGGACGACCGGGGGTGCACCGACGCCGTGGTCGGCCAGGTGCTGCTCGACGAGGATCGGGTACGACGACGCGATGCGGCGCCCCTCGAGGTCCGCGACGCCGGTCAGGCCCTCGGCCGGGGGCGCCGCGAACCGGAAGGTCGACCGGGCGAAGCCCAGCGGCAGGTGCTCCACCGCGGAGGAGCCGGAGTCCAGCAGCAGGTCCCGGCCGGTGATGCCGACGTGGACCGTCCCCGCACCGACGTACACCGCGATGTCGCGGGGACGGAGGAAGAAGAACTCGACGTCGTTGGCCGGGTCGGCGAGCACGAGCTCGCGGGAGTCGCGGCGCTGCTTGTAACCGGCCTCGCGCAGCATGGCAGAGGCCGGCTCGGACAGCGAGCCCTTGTTGGGGACGGCGATGCGCAGCACGGGGGTCCTGGGGGTCGAAGGGATCCGGGTCGGTCGGGGGTCCGGCGTGCCCGGTGGGTCGCCGGGCGTCACCCCGCGTGTCACAGGTGGGCGTAGACGTCGTCCAGCGTGAGGCCGCGGGCGAGCATGAGCACCTGCAGGTGGTACAGCAGCTGGGAGATCTCCTCGGCGGCACGCTCGTCGCTCTCGTGCTCCGCGGCCATCCAGACCTCGGCGGCCTCCTCGACGACCTTCTTGCCGATCGCGTGGACGCCGGCGTCGAGCTGGGCGACCGTCCCGGAGCCCTCCGGTCGGGTGCGGGCCTTCTCGGACAGCTCGGCGAACAGGGTGTCGAAGGTCTTCACGTCGTCAGAGCCTAGACGGGTGCCCGCGTCCCGGTCGGGGGTGTCCGGGGCGGGGCGGCCGGCGGTCACAGCGCGCGCAGCGCCAGCACGGTGGCGATCGCCGCCTCGACCGCCTCGGCGCCCTTGTCCTCGCGCGATCCCTCGAGGCCCGCGCGGTCGAGCGCCTGCGCCTCGTCGTCGCAGGTGAGGACCCCGAAGCCGATCGGGGTGCCCGTCGCGAGGGCGGCGTCGGTGAGTCCCTGCGTGGCCGCCTGGCACACGTACTCGAAGTGCGGGGTCCCGCCGCGGATGACGACGCCCAGCGCCACGACGGCGTCCGCGCCCGCCCGCGCCGCGTGCTGCGCGGCGACGGGCAGCTCGAACGAGCCGGGCACGCGCACCACCGTGACGTCCTCGACCCCGGCCCGTCCGAGCGCGCGGTGGGCCCCGGCGAGCAGGCCGTCCATGACGACCTGGTGCCAGCTCGCCGCGACGACGGTGACGCGCAGACCGCGGCCGTCCAGCTCGAGGGTGGGAGCTCCGGCTCCGCTCATGGGGTGTCCTCCTCCAGGGTCAGCAGGTGGCCCATCGCCACCGCCTTGGTGTGCAGGTACGCGGCGTTCTCGGTGGTGCGGCCGACCTCGTGCGGGACGACCTCCACGACCTCGACGCCCGACGCGGCCAGCCCCGTGACCTTCGCGGGGTTGTTCGTCAGGAGCCGGACCCGGCGCAGGCCCAGGTCCGCCAGCATCGCCGCGGCCGCGCCGTACTCCCGCCGGTCCGCGGGGTGGCCGAGCTCGAGGTTGGCCTCGACGGTGTCGCGGCCGGCGTCCTGCAGCGCGTACGCGTCGATCTTCGCCAGGAGACCGATGCCCCGGCCCTCGTGGCCCCGGAGGTAGACGACGGCGCCACCCTCCCGGACCGCGCGGTCCAGCGAGGCGTCGAGCTGGGGGCCGCAGTCGCAGCGCAGCGAGCCGAACGCGTCGCCGGTGAGGCACTCGGAGTGCACCCGGACGACCGGCACGTCGGCCGGGTTCTCCACGTGCTCGGGGACGAGGGCCACGTGGCCGGCACCGGTGCGCAGGTCCCGGTACCCGTGCACCGTGAAGGTGCCGTGCCGCGTGGGGAGGCGCGCCGACCCGGTGCGCTGGACCCGCGCCTCGGGGGCAGGGGCCTCCTCCGCGGGCAGGTCCCCGGTCCGCCGCCGCCACGCCACGAGGTCCGCGATGGTGAGCAGGACGAGGCCCTCGTCCTCGGCGAGCGCGGCGGCGTCGTCGAGGCGCATCATCGAGCCGTCGTCGCGGACGAGCTCGGCGATGCCCGCGACCGGCTCGAGCCCGGCCAGGCGGCACAGGTCGACCGCGGCCTCGGTGTGCCCGGCGCGGTGCAGCACCCCGCCCGGCACCGCGCGCAGCGGCAGGACGTGGCCGGGCCGGATCACGCTGGCGGGTCCGGAGGCCGGGTCGGCCAGCACCCGCAGGGTGTGCGCGCGGTCCGCCGCGGAGATCCCCGTCGTCACGCCGGACGCGGCGTCGACCGTGACGGTGTAGGCGGTCCGCCGCGGGTCCTGGCTGGACGGCACCATGAGCGGCAGCTCCAGGGCGTCGGCCCGTGCGGCCGGCATGGGCGCGCACAGGTAGCCGGAGGAGTGCCGGATCGTCCAGGCGACCCACTCCGTGGTGGCGCTCTGGGCGGCCAGGACGACGTCGGCCTCGTTCTCCCGGTCGGGGTTGTCGGCGACGAGCACGGGCCGGCCCGCCTGCAGGGCCGCGACGGCCTCCTCGACCGTGCCGAGCCGGACGGCGTCGATGGTCATGCCCGCTCCTCCTTCGCGTCCCGCTCGCCGAGCGGTGGGTCCGCCGGGCCCCGCGCCGTGAGCAGCCGCTCGACGTACTTCGCGACGACGTCGACCTCGAGGTTGACCCGGTCCCCGGGGCGCAGGTCCCCGAGCGTGGTCGCGGCGAGCGTCGTCGGGATGAGCGACACCCCGAAGGTGTCCGCACCAACCCCGGTGACCGTGAGCGAGACGCCCGACACCGCGATCGAGCCCTTCTCCGCGACGTAGCGCGCGAGCGGGGCGGGCAGCCGCAGGACGAGGTCGTCCCAGCGGGGTCCAGGGGTGCGGCTGACGAGCTCGCCGACGCCGTCGACGTGTCCCTGGACGAGGTGGCCGTCGAGCCGCCCGTCGGCGCGGACGGCACGCTCGAGGTTGACGCGGTCGCCCGGGACGAGGTCGCCCAGCGTGCTGCGGCGCAGTGTCTCGGGCATGACGTCCGCGGTGAAGGTGCCCGTCTCCCCCGCGCCGTCGGCGTCGCCGCCGAGCGAGGTGACGGTGAGGCAGACGCCCGCGACGGCGATCGAGTCCCCGAGCCGCACGCCCTCGGTGACGACCGGGCCCCGCAGCCGCAGGCGTGCGTCCTCGCCGGTGTGCTCGACGGCGAGGACCTCGCCGACCTCCTCGACGATGCCGGTGAACATCAGCGCTCCTCCGTGGGGGTTGCCGTGGTGGTGCTCGGGACGGGGCGGGCCACGACGAGCACGTCGTCGTCGAGCCGGACCACGTCGTGGGTCCGCCAGCGCGACGCGCCGGCGATGGTCGTGATGCCCAGGTCCGCGACCGCCTGCGGACCCGCGCCGAGCAGGACCGGCGCGACGTAGGCGTGGAGCTCGTCGACGACGCCGGCGCGCAGGAACGCCGCGGCGAGGGTGGGCCCGCCCTCGACGAGCACGTGACGCACCTGCCGTGCGGCGAGCATGGCGAGGGCCTCCCCGACGTCGTGCGTCGCCAGGTGCACGAGCTCGCCGCCGGGCCCGTGCAGGCGCGCCTCCGGCGGCACGTCGCGGTGGCCGACGACGACGCGCAGCGGCTGGTGCGGCGCGGCCGTCCCGTCGCTCGGGCGGACCGTGAGCGCGGGGTCGTCGGCGAGCGCGGTGCCCGTGCCGACGGCGATGGCGTCGACGACACCGCGGTGCGCGTGGGCGTGGCGCCGCGCCGCGGCCGAGGTGATCCACCGGCTCGTGCCGTCCGTCGCGGCGACCCTGCCGTCGAGCGAGGTCGCGGACTTGAGCGTGACCCAGGGCCGACCCGTCCGGACGGCGTGCAGCCAGACCTCCAGCAGCGCCTCGCCCTCCGGGCGGCGCACCCCGGCGACGACGTCGACGCCGGCCGCGCGCAGGCGGGTGGCTCCCCCGGCGGCGACCGGGTCCGGGTCGTCCACGGCGTGCACGACCCGGATCACGCCCGCGTCCACGAGCGCCGCGGTGCAGGGCCCCGTGCGGCCGGTGTGGTCGCACGGCTCGAGCGTGACGACGGCGGTCGCGCCACGGACGTCCCGGCCGGCCCGGGCGGCGTCGGCCAGGGCGGCCACCTCCGCGT
>NZ_CAMPHH010000069.1 GCF_946885855.1 uncultured Actinotalea sp.
CCTGGGCCGCGGCGGAGGCCGCGTCGTCGTCGTCCCGCCCGTGACGCGGGCCGACCGGCGTGTCCTCGGAGTCCCCAGTGCCCCCAGTGCCCTGCTGGGCCGGGGCACCGGCGGCGAGCGCCTCGAGGGTCCCCGGCGGGAGGACGGCGACGAGCACGGAGGCCCAGCCGTCCCCGACGACGGTCACGGGTCGCTCGCCCCCGGTGCCGCTGTCCGGACCCTCGCCCCCGTCGAGGCCGTGCCCCTCGAGCCCCTCGAGCCCCTCGAGGCCCTCGTGCCCCTCGAGGCCGTCGGGTCCTGCGAGGCCCTCGGGCGCGGACGGGAGCCCGTCGGCGTCGGCTGCGTGCCGGGTGAGGTCGACCTCCTCGACCGTCGCGCCCGGCGGCGGGGTGAAGCTGACCGTGTCCGCGTCCGGCGGCACGAGGCTGAGGCTCGTGAACCCCACCTCGAGCGCGGGCGCGTCGTGGCCGACGGCGAAGACCTGGACGCGCGTGGGCACCCGGTCCGCCGCGTCGACCGCGATCCGCACGGACTCCACGAGCGAGCCCGCGGCGCGCGGGGTGAGCACGAGCTGGTGGGCCGGGCGGCCGGCCACCCGGACCGGGTCGCCCACGGACACGTCCGTGGACGGCTCGAGGGCCCGCAGGACGAGGTCGCTCACCTCCCGCGGCGTCAGCGGCGGGACGACGGCGTCCACGCGCGCCCGCAGGTCGGCGGCGGACGTGCCGGGACCGGCGTCGGGCAGCAGGTAGCGGGTCGCGGTCCGGTCGTCGCTGGACCAGGTCCACAGGTCCTCGCCGTCGGCGACGACGGTCAGCTCGCCCATCTCGCCGTGCAGGGAGACGCGGGACCGGTCCGGCCCCACGGCCCACACCCGCAGGGTGTGCTCGCCGTCCAGCAGGGACGTCGCGTCGGTGGCACCGCCCGGACCGCCGCCCTGCCCCGCCGTGCCCGTCAGGCCGGGCAGCGAGGGCAGGCCCAGGTCGGCCCGGTGCACGAGCGTGCCGGAGAACCCCTCCACCTCGGCGGACTGCAGGTCGTCGAGCAGCTCGGCCGCGCTCCGCTCCGGCAGGTCGGGCTCGGCCGCCGCGACGACGGGGGCGACGAGTCCGGCGCCGACGACGGCGGCCGCGAGGCCGGCGGGGAGGGCCCAGCGGGCCGCGGCACGCGGACGGGGACGGGGGCGGGCGGAGGCCATGGGTCCATCCTCGCCCCGCGCCGGGGGCGCGTCGAGGTCCGCAGGTCTGACCAGGTCGCGCCCTCAGTCCTCCCTCAGGGGGACCGGACGCGCCAGGATGGGGCCATGGTGCGACGCAGCGCGGGACTCCTGCCGTTCCGGCGGCGCGACGGCGTCGTCGAGGTGTTCCTCGGGCACATGGGCGGACCCCTGTGGGCACGCCGGGAGGAGGGCGCCTGGACGGTCCTCAAGGGCGAGCACGCCGACGACGAGGACCCGCGGGCCGCCGCGGACCGGGAGTTCGCCGAGGAGACCGGCCTCGTCCCCCCGCCCGGGGAGCGCGTGCCGCTGGGCACCGTGCGCCAGCGCGGTGGCAAGGAGGTCACGGCGTGGGCCGTCGAGGCGGACCTCGACCCGGACGCCGCGACCAGCGGCGCGTTCGAGATGGTCTGGCCGCCGCGGTCGGGCCGGCTGCAGGCGTTCCCCGAGATCGACCGCTACCGGTGGTGGCCGCTGGCGCAGGCGCGCGGCGTCGTCGTCGGCGCGCAGGCGGAGCTGCTGGACCGGCTCGCGGCACGGGTCCGGGACGCGGGGACGTGAGCGGACTCCCGACGCAGGGCCCCGACGGGCCCGACGGCCCCGCTCAGGGGAGCCCCGGGGTGGCGCGGGTCCGGGATCAGGGCTCCGTTCGGGGGACATCCCGATGCCGTGACGCTGCGCCGGGCGAGAGGCTGTGCCGGCCGCACCACCCGACGACCGACGAGGACCTCTCATGACCGGCATGCCCGTCACGCCCACGACGCCCCGCGGGCCCGCAGGGCGGACAGCGCCCACGGCCGCCGCAGCGCCCGGAGCGCCCCGGACGACCGCGCCCGCCTCCCGGGCGCTCCGCCACGCCGGCGCCGTCGCGGCAGGGATCGTCGTCCTCGCGGGTGCTGCGGCGTGCAGCACCGTCGACGTCGGTCCGCGGACGACGCAGGAGCGCGAGGTGGGCGACGTCGCGTCGGTGCGCCTGGAGACCTCCGGGCGGCTCGTCGTCCAGCGCGGCCCCGAGCCGTCGCTGGAGGTCTCGGCCGGTGAGCTCGTCATCGACCGCCTCACGAGCGAGGTCGTCGGCGGCACGCTCGTGCTCGGGGTGGAGGACCGGGGCCCCGGCTCCTTCGGGCCGGTGGAGTACCGCCTCACGGTGAGCGAGCTCACGGAGGTCGACGTCCGTGGCTCCGGTGAGGTCGAGGGCCACGGTGTGACCGGGCGCGACCTGGCGGTCCGGATCGGGGGCTCCGGCGACGTCGACCTCAGCGACCTCGACACGGCGACCGTGCGCGTCGTCCTCGAGGGCTCCGGCGACGTCCGGCTCGCCGGGGCCGCCCGGGAGGCGGCCATCGCCGTGGAGGGCTCCGGGGAGGTCCTCGCCGACGACCTCGAGGCCGACGAGGCGGACGTCACCGTCCGCGGGTCCGGCGAGGTCCAGGTGCACGTCTCGGGCGACCTGCGGGCCGTGGTCGACGGGAGCGGCTCGGTGCGGCACACCGGCGACCCGGACGTGGTGGCCGACGTGCGCGGCTCGGGGGGCGTGCGCGGTCGCTGACCGCGTCACCCGCCGCGGGTGACCGCCCGGGCCTACGGTGAGCCCGTGAGCGAGGTCCCGCCGCTGCTGCGGCTCCCCGACGGCACCGTCAAGCAGGTCTCGCCGCTCACCGGGACGCAGGTGTGGACGGTGCCCCGCCGGGCGCACCGTCCGCAGCACGGCCGGGCGGTCGACGCCCGGCCGCTGGACCCGGCGCTCGCCGGTCGCCACTGCGCCTTCTGCCCCGCCCGCTACCTCGAGACACCGCCCGAGAAGGCCCGACTCGTCACGGAGGCCGACGACGGCGGCGCACGCGGCGCCACCGGGCACACGGTGGTCCGCCACCTCCCCGCGGCGCGCCTGGGCGACACCGTGGCGGAGCTGCGCCGCGTCCCGAACCTCTTCGAGATCCTGTCCGTCGACTACTGGCGCGCCGACCACGGCTGGACGGTGCCCCAGGAGGTCCGGGACCGCGCCACGGCCTACGTCGCCGACCCGGCCGGCCGCGCGCACGTCCTCGCGGTCCTGCGTCGGCGCGCGGCGGCGGAGGGCGTGCCGGACGACGCCTGGGCGGCGCTGGGCGAGGAGGCCCGGCTCGCCCGGGCTGTCGACCTCTTCGCGGGCTCGCACGACGTCGTCGTCGCGCGCCGGCACCATGTCGACGGTGCGACGCACGAGGACCAGCTCGCCGGCGCGGGCACCCTGACGCCGGCGGAGCACCACCGGTTCGTCACCTTCACCGTGGACGCGGTCCGGGACCTCTACGACCAGCAGCCCCACGCCGCCTACGTCGCGGCGTTCCAGAACTGGCTCCGCCCGGCCGGGGCGTCCTTCGACCACCTGCACAAGCAGGTCATCGCCGTCGACGAGCCCGGTCCCCGGCTGGCCGGGGTCCTCGCCCGGGTGCGGGAGGACCCCGACGTCGTGCGCGGCAGGGTGCTGCGCCACGCCGAGGAGCACGGCCTCGTGGTCGCGCGGACGGACCACGCCGTCGCCCTCGCGGGCGTCGGGCACACCTATCCCGCCCTGGAGGTGTGGTCGCTCGACGCGGACCGCCTCCCGTGGGAGCACGACGAGGCACAGGTCCGCGACCTGTCCGACCTGCTCCACGCGGCGCACGCCGCCACGGGCGTCGCGATGCCGACGAACGAGGAGTGGCACCACCGGCCGCCGTCGGCCACGGAGCGCCTGCCCTGGCACGTCGTCCTCAAGTGGCGCGACGCCACGGCGGCGGGCTTCGAGGGGGCGACGGGCATCCACGTCACGACCGTCGACCCACGCGTCCTGCGCGACACCGTCGTGCAGCGCCTCCGCGAGCTGCGCGCGTCGGGAGCCGTCGCGGGCGTGGCGCTCGGCGACGAGGAGCGCCGGCGTGCGCCACGGCCGCGACGCTCAGCGCACGAGGTGCTTCTCGTCGACCGCCAGGTGCAGCACCGCGTCGTCGTCGACCGACGCGAGGTCGTCGGCGCTCGCCCAGGTGTCGCCCCCGAGGAGTCCCTGGTGCAGGCGGACGTAGCCGGTGCGCCGGAGCCAGTGCGCGGCGGACGCCGGTGGGCCGTCGTCGTCCCCGATCCCGAGCTCCTGCGCGTCGTCGGTGACGGCGCCGGGATCGCCGAGGCGCACCTCCTTCACCGTGCCGACCTTCCGCCCGTCGACGTCGACGGCGTGCAGCCCCTCGCACACCAGGGTGATGACCTGCGTGTCCTCGCCGAGCTCGTCCGTGGCCATGGCGACCTCCCTCGACCGCTGCCGGTGCTCCCAGTGAAACGCGGGGGAGCACGTCCCGCCTGGCGAGCGGCCGAGCTCCGTGGGACGGGACGTTCGGACCTGGAGCGCCTGCGTCACCGGGGCGTGCGCTGGAGGGAGGCCGCCGCGCGGCGGCCGTGTGGCGACGAGGAGGGCGAGATGGACGTCGAGCGCGTCGAGCTGGCACCGGCCCGGCTCATCGGGGTGCACGAGGTGGTCGCCGTGTCCGAGCTCACGGAGTTCTTCGGCAGGGCCTTCCAGGCGGCGGCGACGGGGATGGCGCGGCACGGCATCGCGCCCGCCGGTCCGGCGGTCGCCCTCTACACGGGAGCGGTCACGGAGAAGGTCGACGTGACCGCGGGCTTCCTCGCGCCGGACCCCGAGCGGCACCACGGGCAGGACGGCGGGCTCGTGGAGGTCCGCCTCCCGGAGGGACCGGCGGTGGTCACGATGCACACGGGGCCCTACGACGCGATGGCGGGGACCTACGCGCAGCTCGAGCAGTGGATGCAGGCCCACGGCGTGACGCCGCGGGACGTCATGTGGGAGGAGTACCTGGACGGGCCGGACAGCGAGCCCGACCCGGCACGGTGGCACACCCGGATCGTCTACCCGGTCGCCTGAGGGGAGCGGCGCCGCGGGGCCGACCGGGGTCCCGGGGCGAGGGCCCGGGAGGGGCGGCGTCGACGTCGGTGCCCTGGCGTAGCGTGCGACGGATGATCAGGACGATCGCCGTCGAGGGGTACCGCTCGCTGCGGCACCTCGTCGTCGGCCTCGGAGCGCTCACGGTGGTGACCGGAGCGAACGGCTCGGGCAAGACGAGCGTCTACCGGGCGCTGCGGCTGCTCGCGGACCTGACACGCGACGGGGCCCTGACGAGCCTCGCGCGCGAGGGCGGGCTGCGGTCCGCGCTGCACGCCGGACCACGGACGACGGCCCCGGTGTCCCTGCGGCTCGGCTTCGCCGACGACGACCTGTCGTACGCGGTCGACCTGGGCCTGCCGCAGCCGCCCGCTCCCTTCCCGCTGGATCCCGAGGTCAAGTCGGAGGTGGTGTGGTCCGGCCCGCACCTGCGCCCGGGAGCCGTCCTCGCCGACCGGAAGGGCACGCGCGTGCGCGTGCGGGAGCGCCACGGCGAGCTCGTCGTCGCCCCTTGGCAGGTGCGCAGCCACGAGTCCCTCGTCGCAACCCTGGCCGACCCGAGCGAGGCGCCGGAGCTCTACGCGATCCGCGAGCAGGCCCGCCGCTGGCGGTTCTACGACCACGTGCGGACGGACGTCGAGGCGCCCGCGCGGCGCCCCGGCGTCGCGACCTTCACGCCCGTGCTCGCCCCCGACGGCTCGGACCTGGCTGCCGCGCTGCTGACGATCCAGCGGGTCGGCGTCGCTGCCGCGCTCGACGGCGCCGTCGAGGCGGCGTTCCCCGGGTCGTCCCTCCGGGTCGAGGAGGACGCCGACGGCGGCTGCCGACTCGCCCTGGAGCAGCCGGGCGTCCGGCGCGCGCTCGGCGTGGCGGAGCTGTCCGACGGCACGGTGCGCTTCCTGCTCCTGGCCGCGGCGCTCCTGTCGCCGCGGCCGCCGGCGCTGCTCGTCCTCAACGAGCCGGAGGCGAGCCTCCACCCGAGCCTCATGCCCGCGCTCGCCGCCCTGGTCACGGACGCCGCGACGCGCTCGCAGGTCGTCGTCGTGACGCACTCCGGCGAGCTCGTGCGCGCCCTGCGTCAGGGCAGCGGGCCGTCGGACACCGTGGACCCCTCGGGAGACGCACCCGCGGTGCCGCTCGAGCTGGTCGAGCTGCACCGCGACGGTGGCGCCACGGGCGTCGTCGGGAGCCTCCCGTTCGATGGCCCGGCCTGGTCGTGGCCGCGTCGGTGAGTGCGGCCACGACCGGGGCGGCGCCGACGGCGGGCCCCGTCCCGCCGCCGGCCTCCGCCCTCACCAGGTCGCGTCCCCCCGGATGACGACGTCCGAGCCGCCGTCGACGAAGATCACCTGTCCGCAGAGGTGCGAGTTCTCCTCGCTCACCAGCCAGGCGAGGAGCGCGGCCGGCACCTGCGGCCCCATGAGGCCGTTGAGCGGCATGGGCACCACCTGCAGCAGGCCCTGCCGCGCCTCTTCGGTCGCGGTGAGCTCGGCGGTCATCGGCGTCTCGACGACGCCGGGTCCGATCGCGTTGAGCGGGATCCCGGCGCCGGCCCACTCCGGGGTGGGCGCGCCGCGCCGCAGCCACCGGCACAGGGCGGCCTTGGTGCTGGAGTAGATCAGGCCGCCCTGGTCGGTCTCGAGGAGCTGCTTCGCCCGGACGAGGGCCGACGCCTCGTCGTGCGCGAGGCACAGCCCGATGAGCTCGTCGTCGTGCGGCATGAGGCTCGCCATCGAGGCCGTCGCCACGGCGCGCGGCGCGGCCGAGCGGGCGAGCAGCGGGCGCAGCCCCTCCAGGGTCGCCACGGCCCCGAAGTAGTTCACGGCCACCGTCTGCGGTGTCGGGGTCGCCAGCCCGGCGTTCGCGACGACGGCGTCGATCCGGCCGTCCGTGAGGCGGCGGACCTGCTCGACCAGCTCGAGCCGGCCCTCGGTCGTCGTCAGGTCGACGACGACGTCCGCGTCCCGGATGTCCACCCCGACGACCCGGTCCCCGCGGGACTCGAGCAGCCGCTTGGTCGCCCGACCGATCCCCGAGGCCGAGCCCGTGACCACCACTGTGCGCATCGATCGCTCCTTCGCGTCGTCCGTCCTGGTGATCACGACGGTAGGGATGCGGTCGCGGCGCGGCGGCGGACCTACGTCCCCGGGGACGCCCTGCCCGCGGGGGCCGGAGGCCGCGGCCGGCGGGCGGCGACCTCGGCGAGCGTGAGCGCCAGCCGGTCCGCCAGGCCCGGCGCCGCCCCTGCGGGCAGCGCGTCGACGGGGAACCAGGAGACGTCCTCGCTCTCCCGGCTGGCGGTCGGCGCGGCGTCGTCGGGGGCGACGGCGGCGAAGCCGACGTCCCAGTGCGCCCGGCATGCTCCGAACGCGCCGGCGAGCTCGTGCCGGTCGACGTCGGTGGGCCGGGCGGTGCCGTCGGGCGTGCCGAGGAGGCGGAGCTCGTCGATGCCGCTCTCCTCCTGCGCCTCGCGCAGGGCTGTCGCCGCGAGCGAGCCGTCACCGGCCTCGACGTGCCCGCCGGTCTGCACCCAGAACCGGCCCTTGCGGTGGAAGCACAGCAGCACGCGGGTCAGGTCCGCGGAGAGCACCCAGCACGAGCCGGTGAGGTGCTCCGGGCCGCCGTCCCGCTCGAGGGCCGCGTCACCGCGCACGGCGACGAGCGCGCGGTAGCGCTCGAGGAGGGCGCGCTGGCCGGGGTCGGTGGGCGTCCAGGCCCTGAGCTCGTCGAGGACGCGGTCGGCGCGGGTCGGCATGCCGGCAGGATCGCACGCGGAGCTCGAGCCCTAGCCCGAGCCCGAGCCCGAGGACGAGACGAGGAGGAGCTGGGCCGCGTGCGCCGGCCCTCGGGGCACCCCACCTCACTCCGGCTCGGCGTGCACCTCCGTCGCCTTGACCGAGGCCCAGACGGCCCGTCCCTCGTGGAGCCCGAGCTCGGCGACCGCGGCGGGGGTGACGTCGGCGAGCACGTCCGGCGCGCCCTTGACGCGCACCCGGACGAGGTGGCCGTGCTGCTCGAGCCCGCTGACCGTCCCCGGCCAGACGTTGCGCGGCGAGCCCTCCGGGTGCTGCTCGTGGAGCGCGACGGCCGCCGGCGGCACGGTGACGAGGACGCGCCCGGTGACGTCGTCCGCCGCGCGCAGCACGCCGCCGCCGTCCACCGCGACGGTGCCGCGCTCGGCCCGGCCGCGGAAGAGGTTGAGGCCGACCAGGCGGGCGACGTACTCCGTCCGCGGGGCGCGGGCGACCTCCGCCGGCGTCCCGGTCTGGGCGACCCGGCCCTCCTCCAGGATGACGAGCCGGTCGGCGAGCACGAGGGCGTCCACCGGGTCGTGGGTCACCAGGACGACCGCGCCGGCGAAGAGCCCGAGGTGGCGGCGGAGCTGGGCGCGCACCTCCAGCCGGGTGCCCACGTCGAGGGCCGACATCGGCTCGTCGAGCAGCAGCAGGTCCGGGTCCGTGGCCAGGGCGCGGGCAAGGGCCACGCGCTGCGCCTGCCCGCCGGACAGGTCCGCCGGGCGGGCGTCCGCGCGGTCCTCGAGCCCGACGCGCTCGAGCCACGTGCGGGCCGCCGCGTGCGCCGACGCCCGCGGCACGCCACGCGCCCGCGGCCCGAAGGCGACGTTCTCCAGGGCGCTGAGGTGCGCGAAGAGGAGCAGGTCCTGGAAGACCACGCCGACGCGCCGCCGCTGCGGCGGCACGAGGACGCCGTCGTCGGGCGCGTCCAGGACGGTCCCGGCGAGCGTGATGCGACCCGCGTCGAGGGCGGCCAGCCCGGCGAGGGTCGCGACCGCGGTGGACTTCCCCGCGCCGTTGGGGCCCAGCACGCCGACGACGCCGCCGGGCGGCACCGCGATCCGCGCGTCGAGCCGGAAGTCGCCCCGCCGGACGCGCAGGTCCGCCGCGAGGCCGCCGTCGGACGCCGGGGACGGTGCGCCCCCACCCCGGGCCGTCACGCGGTCACCGCCGAGGCCCAGCGCCCGCGCAGCCCGACGAGCACGGCGAGCGACACGGCCAGCAGCACCATCGAGAGAGCCACGGCGGCGTCCGGGTCGGTCTCCAGGCCGAGGTAGACCTCCAGCGGCACGGTCCGCGTCGTGCCCGGGAAGCTGCCGGCGAACGTGATCGTCGCGCCGAACTCCCCGAGAGCGCGCGCGAAGGCGAGCACGGCGCCGGCGCCCACGGCGGGAGCCACCATCGGCAGGGTGACCCGGCGCAGCGTGAGCAGCCGGGACGCGCCGAGCGTCGCGGCGGCGTCCTCGTAGCGCCGGTCCACGGACCGCAGGGCGCCCTCGACCGCGACGACGAGGAAGGGCAGCGCGACGAAGGTCTGGGCGAGCACCACCGCCGCCGTGGTGAACGGCACCGTGACGCCGAACCAGGCGTCGAGGCGCTCACCGAGGAGGCCGCGCCGGCCGAGCAGGAGGAGCAGCGCGACGCCGCCGACGACCGGGGGCAGGACCAGGGGCACGGTCACGAGGGCGCGCAGCAGGCGCCGTCCCGGCAGCTCGACGTGGGCCAGGACCCAGGCGAGCGGGACGCCGAGGACCAGGCACAGGACGGTCGACGTCGTGGCCGTGACGAGGGAGAGCCGCAGGGCGTCGGCGACCTCGGGTGCTGCCAGCAGCGCGCCGAGCCGGGCCCACGGGGTGCGCAGCGCGAGCGCGAGGAGCGGCAGGACGAGGAACGCGACGGCGAGCGCCGCGGGGACGACGACGACGACCGGCGTGCGGCCGCGCGCGCGGCGTCGTCGGCCGGTGCCGCCGCCGGCGCGCGCGGGGCGGGGCGGTGACGCCGCCGAGGGCGCCGACGTCTCACGGTGCGGCGAAGCCGGCATCGGCGAGCACCTCCCGGGTCGCCGGGGACTGGAGGTGGTCCACGAAGGCGGCGGCCGTGCGCGGGCGCGGCGCGTCGACCGGGACGGCGACGAGGTACGTGGTGCCGGCCGCGGCGACGTCGGGTCCGGGGACCGTCTCGACGGCGTCCCCGGCGGCGAGGGCGTCGGTCCGGTAGACGATGCCGGCGTCGACCTCGCCGAGCCGCACCCGGGTCAGCACCGCCCGGACGTCCCCGTCGAGGGTGTCCGCGGCTGCCGTGACCCCCTGGGCGTCGAGGTAGGCCTGGGCGGCGGCACCGCACGGTACCTGCGGTGCGCACAGGGCGACGAGGAGCGCGGGGTCGGCGAGGTCGGCGAGGGACGTCACCCGGCCCGGGTTGCCGGCCGGCACGACGACCACCGGGCGGTTGCGGGCGAGCGGAGTCACCTCCGTGACCGCCCCGGCGTCGAGCGCCGGCGCCATGGCGGCCTCGCTCGCCGTGACGATCACGTCCACGGGCGCTCCGGCGAGCAGCTGCGCCACGAGCTCGGCGGAACCGGCCAGGCTCACGGTCACCGCGACGCCCTGCTCGGCCTCGAACGCCGCGACGACCGGGGGCAGGACGTCGGTGAGGGAGGCGGCGGCGAGGACGACGAGACGGTCCTGCGGGGCGTCGGTGACCCCGTCCCGACCACCCACCGGCGCGCACGCCGTCACGGCCAGGGCGAGGGCGACAACGGCCGACCTCCGCGCGCGACCGCGGGCCGTCCGCCTCCTTCGAGCCGCGGCCGCCGGCCCGGGCGCCCGGGACCCGCGGAGCGGCCCGGCCCCGCCCCGCCGGCTCACCGGGGCAGCTCGACGACGACGGCGCTGGCCTTGACCGAGGTGACGACCGGGACACCCGGTTCGAGGCCGAGCTCGTCCGCCGCCTCCCGGGTCATGAGCGAGACCACGCGGAAGGGCCCGGCCTGCACGTCGACCTGGGCCATGACGGTGTCCCGCAGGACGCGCGTGACGATGCCCCGCATCCGGTTGCGCGCCGACGACCCGGTCACCGCGTCCTGGTCCGCGAGCTCCTGGGCCAGCGCGGCGAGGTCCGCGCCGCGCACCACGCGGCGGCCCTGGGCGTCGCGGGCCACCGGGACCCGGCCCGCATCGGCCCAGCGGCGCAGGGTGTCGTCGCTGACGCCGACGAGCGCCGCGGCCTCGCTGATCCGGAACTCGTGCTGGGCCACGCTCACCCTCCTCGGGGAACCTCTCCTGCGGGTGAAGACTAGAGGAGGATCCGCATCTGCGGACAGCGTCGCGATCCAGGTCACCGCAGCAGCGGGTGTCAGGAAGGAGCCCGGGGCCGCGCCGCCGGCCGGGGCGCGGGCGCCGTGGGACTACGGTCGGTCGCATGCGACTGGGCGTGCTCGACGTCGGCTCCAACACCGTCCACCTCCTCGTCGTCGACGCGCACCGCGGCGCACCACCCGTGCCGCAGTCCTCGGCGAAGTCCGTCCTGCGGCTCATGCGGTACCTCGGGCCGTCGGGCGAGATCACCGACGACGGCGTCACGGCGGTCCTCACGGCCGTCCGCGACGCGGCGGTGCACGCGCAGGACGCGGGGATCGAGGAGCTGCTCCCGTTCGCGACCTCCGCGCTGCGGGAGGCGCCCAACGGTCAGGACGTGCTCGACCTCGTCGAGGCGGAGACGGGCGTGCGCCTGCAGGTCCTCACGGGCGAGGAGGAGGCGCGGATCACCTTCCTCGCCGTCCGCCGCTGGTACGGCTGGTCCGCGGGGGAGATGCTCCTGCTGGACATCGGCGGAGGCTCCCTGGAGATCGCCGCGGGCGGCGAGGAGGACCCCGCCGTGGCGGTGTCGGTCCCGCTCGGCGCCGGCCGGTCGACGATCGGCTTCCTGCACGACGACCCGCCCACGGACCCGCAGGTCGAGGACCTGCGGGAGCACGCCGCGACGGTGCTGAAGAAGGCGGTCAAGGAGTTCCGGGAGCGGCCGACGCCGGACCACGTGGTCGGCTCGTCCAAGACCATCCGGTCGCTCGCGCGGCTCGCGGGGTCCGTGACCGACGGTGTGGGGGGCCAGGACCGGCGGCGGCTGCGCCTGGACCAGCTCGAGGACTGGCTGCCGCGGCTCGCCCGGATCCCCGCGGAGGCGCGGCCGGCCCTGCCGGGCATCACGCAGGACCGGACGTTCCAGATCGTCGCCGGCGGGATCGTCCTCGCCCAGGCGATGCGCGCGTTCGGGCTGCGGGAGCTCGAGGTCTCCCCGTGGGCCCTGCGGGAGGGCCTCATCCTGCGGTACCTGGACCGGCTCGGCTGAGGCGTCGTCGGCGGGCCGCCGGGCGCTCGGCCCCTCGGGGCGCCTCGGACCCGCCGGGGCGCCGGCACCCCGCCGGGACGTTCGGCCCTCACGGCGGGCCGGGCCGGCCTGTTCGCTGGGAGCCAGGGGCAGACCACCCTGTCCCTCCACGTCAACGGCGACTGGAGGTCACCATGAAGGCTCTCGTCTACCACGGGCCCGGCTCGAAGGCCTGGGAGGACGTCCCCGACCCGCACGTCAAGGCGCCCACGGACGCCGTGGTGAAGGTCGACACGACCACGATCTGCGGGACGGACCTGCACATCCTCAAGGGCGACGTCGCCGCGGTGACCGAGGGCCGGGTCCTGGGCCACGAGGGCGTGGGCACCGTCGTCGAAGTCGGCTCGTCGGTCCAGAACCACCAGGTCGGCGACCGCGTCATCATCTCGTGCATCTCCTCGTGCGGCGTCTGCGTCTACTGCCGCACCGGCAACCCGTCGCACTGCCTGGCCGACGAGGGCGCGTCGGGGATCGGCTGGATCCTCGGGCACCTCATCGACGGCACGCAGGCCGAGTACGTGCGCATCCCGTTCGCCGACAGCTCGCTGTACGCGCTGCCGGAGGGCGTGCCGGACGAGGCGGGCATCCTCCTGTCCGACATCTTCCCGACGGGCTTCGAGATGGGCGTGCAGTACGGCGCCGTGAAGCCCGGTGACACCGTCGCCGTCGTCGGGGCCGGACCGGTCGGGCTGGCCGTCATGGCCACGGCCGGCCTGTACGGCGCGGCGCAGGTCATCGCGATCGACCTGGACGAGAACCGGATCGAGAAGGCGAAGACCCTCGGCGCGACGCACGGCGTGAACTCGGGGTCACCGGACTGGAAGGACCAGGTCATGGCCCTGACGGACGGCTACGGGGTGGACGTCGCGGTCGAGGCCGTGGGGGTCCCGGCCACGTTCCGCATGTGCACCGACATGGTCAGGCCCGGCGGTCATGTCGCGAACGTCGGCGTCCACGGGCACCCGGTCGAGCTGCCGATCCAGGACCTGTGGATCGCGAACCTCACGATCACCACGGGGCTGGTCAACACGACGACGCTCGCGATGCTGCTCAAGCTCGCGCGCCAGGGCAAGCTGCCGGTCGAGGCGTTCGTGACGCACCGCTTCACGTTCGACCAGGTGCTCGACGCCTACCAGACGTTCGGGGACGCGGCGGCGACCAAGGCGCTCAAGGTCGCGATCGCCCACTGACCCCGGGGTCCGCCCGCCGGCCCGGTCGCCCCTCGGCGGGGCGGCCGGGCCGGCGGCGTGCACGGCCCGTCGCGCGAGGGCGTCGCGGGGCCCAGGAGGGCCCAGGAGGGCCCAGGAGGGCTCAGAGGGCTCAGGAG